>CAZONZ010000639.1:0-1974 GCA_964581005.1 uncultured bacterium | reverse complement strand
ACCTTTCAGGTACAGCGCGGGACTTATCGCTCCCCGAACCCCTCAAAAGTTAAACGTCTTTACTGAGCTTCCTCGATGGCTTGAGCTGCTGTTGCTTGCCGAAGGGCATCGCGGACGGTGGGGGTATTGAGCAGAACTTCAACATCTCGAAGTAAGCGCTCGCCCCAGAGATTGATCCGCAATGTTTCCAGGCGGCCATAGTCAGGATCCAGTTGGATCGCTTCGGCTCCCAGAGCTTCAGCGGCTTCGGTATCCCCCTGGATGTAGAGAGCTGTTGCCAGGGCTAGCTTGGGCTCGGCTACCGTATCATTCACCTCGATCGCAGCTTCCCACCGCTCCATTGCGGCTTCAATATTGCCTTCCTCATAGTCCACCAAGCCGATGTTATTGATCGCTGGCCAGAACTTAGTATCAAGATTAATGGCTTCTTCAAACTGAGTCCGGGCTTGATCTGGATCCCCCCGCAATAGATAGGCGTTACCGAGTTGAAAATGGGTGGTCGGATCAGCGGCTTCTGGAGTATTGGCTTGCAGTTCTAAGGTTCGCTCTAAAGCCTCGACCGCTGCAAAGTAGCTGCCCTGCTGCAAATAGGCGGATCCCAGGGTGAGGAGAATGTCGGCGTTATTGGGATCGAGTTCGCGGGCGGTTTGTAAAGCGGTGATTGCTTCGGCTTCTCGATCCAGTTCCAGATAAACCAGACCTAAGCGGGCCTGCAATTCGGCTGAGTTGGGGACTAGTTCAACCGCGATCTCTAGGCGGGCAAGGGCTTCGTCGATTTGGCCAAATTGGGCTAGGCGGATCGCATCATTACTGAGTTGGAGCCCTTGCAACTTCAGCACCGACGCATCGGGGAAAGGGGCATGAAACAGAGACTGAGCCAAAGCTGTCGATCCCCAGCCACCAGAACCCAGGAGTACCAGAGATCCAATCAATACTCCCAACCAGGAGTGGCGGGAATGGGAGATGGAGTCTACCGATCGAGACCGATGATCCGAGAACAGGGTTTGGAAGGGGGGGATCACAATCGACAAGCGTTTCATGCGAAGATCCTGGGAGCAAGAGTCAGGGCAACGTGAACGACTCCCGACGCTGATGCTACGCATACAGAGCGGGCTTCGCGCTTCGTTCGGGAGCGATTGCAAGAACCGTCAGCGCGCAGACACGGGCGTACCCACCGCGTAGTTGACAAGAGATCGGACAAAGCCGTATTCCCAACCAGCCAAGTTATAGCATAAAAGCCTTGCCCAGTAGAGATTGGCTCGTTCCCCTGCCCGGATCGTTTGCGTTCTGACGGGTAATGGCTTGAAAGATCCCTACGTGGCTATTGATCATAGGCAAGTACAGATCCATAGTAGCGTTGAGCCCAATCTGGGAGCTGTTGCCAAGACGATGGGATTAGAGCAGTTTCCCGGTTGCTAAGGGTCAGTCATCCTTGTTTTGAGAGGTAGCCTCTCCCTTAAGCAGTGCTCCGCAGGGGTTTTGCCCATCCATCCTGCCTTGACAAACCCCTAGTGCCTCTGAGGATCCTAGGATCGATCAAGAAACTGAGTTCCAGGAGGGAGGATCCATGCTCTCGATCACGACCCACCTCAACGATGAGGCGGTGGATCAGTTGGCCTATATTCAACAGCAGACTCAACAGGATCTCAACCAGATCCTGACGGCGGCGATCGACGCCTATTACCAGAAGCTACAGCAAGAGCAACCTCAAGCTGGAAGTACCTATCAGAAGTTCCAAGCCAGTGGCCTCATTGGCTGTGTCTCCATCGAATCGGATCTCTCGACAACCTACAAGCAAGTGCTATTTGAGGAAGTGGATCAAAACGATGATCATCGCTGACACGGGTTTTTGGCTAGCTCTTGTGGATCAGCAAGACACCTACCATCAGCTTGCAGATCAAACTTTGCAAAAGCATGATGAGGCCCTCATTACCACTTGGTGTGTCATGACCGAGACAAGTTATCTCCTTTTAA
>CAZONZ010000638.1:0-1975 GCA_964581005.1 uncultured bacterium | reverse complement strand
GGGCGGACAAGGGCGGGGGCCACGATGACGGATGACGCGATCGAGATCGAGGGGACAGTGGCTGAATTCTTCCCTGGTGATACAGATAACCGCAACATCCCCACCACCCAGCTCAGCAACACAACTATTACCCCCATTTCCAGTGGCAACCCGCTGCCTAATCCAGTGGTGATCGGTGCTGGAGGACGGATCCCCCCCTCCGAAAACATCGATGATGATGCCTTTGCCACCTTTGATCCTGAAACGGACGGGATCGACTTCTTTGAATCCCTCGAAGCCATGCTGGTCACGGCTCAAGATGCCGTAGCGATTGCACCGACCAACCGTTTCGGAGAGATCTTTACCGTAGTGGATAACGGAACCGATGCCACCGGGATCAATTCGCGCGGCAACCTCAACATCAGCCCCGATGACTTCAACCCAGAGAAAGTCCAGATCGATGAAGACACCGGAATTCTACCAGGATTCACGCTGCCTGCCGTTGATGTGGGCGCTCAGCTGGGAGATGTCACGGGTGTGATCTCCTTCGACTTCGGCAACTTCCAGATCCAGCCTACCGTGGCTTTCACGCCCAGCTCTTTGGGTACTGTTACCCCCGTCGTTTCCGGTTTGGTTCCAGCTCCCAGTCAGCTAACCATCGCAAGCTACAACGTTCTCAACCTCGATCCAATTGAGGAAGATGTGGCCCTCGTTGACGATCAAGATGAAGATGAGGTAGACGATGATCTCGGCAATGGTCGCTTTGACACGATCGCCGAGCACATTGTGCAGAACATGAACTCCCCAGACATCATTGGTCTGCAAGAAGTTCAAGACAACACTGGCGCTGAGATCAATGATGGTGTGATCGCGGCGGATCTCACTCTCCAAACGTTGATCGATGCGATCGAAGCTGAAGGTGGACCCACTTATGACTTTGTTGACAATACCTTCATTGAAGAAGGTGCGAGTGGGGGTCAGCCAGGGGGCAACATTCGGACAGCCTTCCTCTACAATCCTGATCGGGTTGATCTTGTCCCTGGATCTGAGGCTACGTTCCCTGAAGGTATTCCTCAAAGCGATCCCAGCAATCCCTTCTTCGATACCCGCCTGCCTCTGGTGGCAACCTTCATGTTTGAAGGATCAGAAGTCACTGTGGTCAACAACCACTTCGCATCCAAGAGTGGCAGTGCTCCTATCTTGGGGATTGAACAGCCGTTTGAGGCTCGCCAAGAAGATCCAACTGTGAATGGGTCTTTAGATCAACGTCAAGCTCAGTCTCAAGCCGTTCAAGACTTTGTGGGTGAGATTCTTACCACTGATCCGGACGCCAACGTGGTGGTGGTGGGTGACTTGAACGAATTTGAGTTCGTTTCCCCTGTAGTGGATCTGGGCACGGTCTTAAATAACCTGGTGCTCAACCTGTCTGACGATGAGATCTACAGCTTCAACTTCCAGGGTAACTCGCAACAACTGGATCACATTTTGGTGAGTGACAGCCTCAATCCTGGTGCTCAGTTTGAGATCGTTCATGTCAACAGCGACTTTGTGGAAACCGATCAACGGGCTAGCGATCACGATCCACTCTTAGCCCAACTCACGGTTCTACCGGATGGCGCAGCTCTGGGTGAGTTTGCGGATCCGATCCCAGCCGATACCACCTCTGGTGAAGTCAATGTTGTGGTGACCGGTGATGACTTTGGCGCAACCGCCTTCCAGATCGGCTCTGCCTTCTTCATCCCCCGCCCACCGGAACTGGAGCCTGTTGATGGATTCACCACCTATACTCCAGATGCTGAGACTAATCTCGAAGATTTGAGTGGGTTGGAGTCCTTCATTGTGATCGGAGCTGAGCTCACCCCTGAAACCTGTGTGCAGCTGTTTGCACTCGGAGCCGATCCAGCTTCTGCAACCCCATTGGCTGAATCGATCGGTTGCGTACCACCGATTCAAGGGGAAGTGGTTGCCTCAGTTGCAGACGTGACTGCGGAATTGT
>CAZONZ010000637.1:0-1986 GCA_964581005.1 uncultured bacterium | reverse complement strand
TCATGCTCCCCCGAAAATAGTGGTAAACCGTTCCCGAATCTGGTCCCGATTGGCCTCAATATACTCCTTCAACCGGGATTGGATTGAATTCTCCAGCAATGCCTTCAGGGATCCCGATATCGGAGAGAACCGAAACATACCCTAGATCCACATACAACTGCTGCGCCCGTTCTGAATAAAGATAATCCAAAGACGCCTGAGCTAGCTCAGGAACATCGCTATCTTTAAGAATCGCATAAGGGGTTGGGATCTGGACAGCACCTTCTTCCGGCCAAACATAGGCCAGCGGTGATCCTTGCATGATCACGCGCCGTAGTGAGTTACCAATTCAGATAACATTTCAGACAGCATTAAGAACCAGCGCTAACAGCTAGTTTGGCTAACTGGAGATCTGAGCTTTAGATCCTGAGCTTTTTGGTTATTCTGGTGCTGCAAAGTCAAGTGAGATCATCCATTGCTGTCCGATCAACCCATAGATCCACTCAACTCGTTCTGGCCCAATCGACGGATCCTGATTGGGATCTGTGGCGGGATTGCAGCTTACAAAGTTTGCACCTTGGTTTCCTCGTTGGCCAAGCAGAGAGCTCAGATCCGGGTGGTGATGACCGCTGCCGCTGAGCAATTTGTTTCTGCCGTGACCTTTGCAACGCTAGCTCGCCATCAAGCCTACACGGATGCGGCATTTTGGTTACCGACCTCTGGCCGCCCCTTGCATATCGATCTGGGGGAATGGGCGGAAGCCATCCTGATCGCTCCCCTGAGTGCGAACACCTTAGGCAAACTAGCCCTGGGGCTTGCTGATAACTTGCTCACCAACGTTCTCCTGGCTTCATCGGCTCCTGTCCTGCTGGCTCCAGCGATGAACACGCAGATGTGGCAAGCAACTGCCGTTCAACGCAATTGGGATCAGCTTCGGCTCGATCCCCGTTATTGGTCCATCTCACCGACTCAGGGACGATTAGCGTGCGATACGGTTGGTCCAGGTCGAATGGCAGAACCCAACCATCTGGAAGCTGCCTTGCTCGCCATGATCTGGACGCAGGGAAAACGAGATTGGCATGGGAAGCGGGTTTTAGTCAGTGCTGGCGGTACTCGTGAAGCCATAGATCCGGCTCGATTCATCGGGAATCCTGCTTCAGGACGGATGGGCGTGGCTCTGGCTAGTGCTGCTGCTGATCGAGGTGCAGAGGTGATCCTAGTCCACGGGCCGTTGCTGGATGGATTATCTAGCTCAGATCATGATTCTTCAGGGATCCAGAGGGTACCTGTCACCAGTGCTACGGAGATGCATCAGGCTCTTCTCCACCATTTTCCCTCTACAGACTTCACCTTAATGGCTGCTGCCGTCAGCGATGTCCGCCCTATAACTCCTTCTCCCACTAAATTGCCCAAAGCCGATCTGCCCTTAACTCTTGATTTAGAATGGGTTCCAGATATTCTTCAGGATCTGAGTCAACACAAACGTCCGGATCAAAAACTGATCGGCTTTGCCGCCCAAACCGGAGATCTAATACCACCAGCACTAGCCAAACTGAAGGCAAAAGGGTTAGATGCAATTGTGGCCAATCCGATCGATCAGCCTCATCGAGGGTTTGGCAGTGTTTGGAATGAAGCGATTTGGATCCCTCATCAGGGGGAGCAAGTGACAATCCCACAGTGTTCTAAGCAGATCATGGCCCATAAAATTTTGGATCTCGGTATTCGGTTATAGCTTAGTTGTGGACATTGGACATTAGCATAGGCTTGTTAGATTAGCATGAAGAGAGGGAGATGATCCCGACTCACCCTGCAAACCCTGTAAACCCATCACGTGGATCAGAACCATCATCATGAGCTTTGTCGAATCAGATCCTTGGATTGGCCAGTTAACGGGTGATCGCCAGCGCTCACCGGATCGCTATCGGATCATTGACTGTTTAGGACAAGGGGGTATGGGGGCGGTCTATCGTGCCCGCGATATGGTGGTGGGTCGGCAAGTGGCCCTCA
>CAZONZ010000636.1:0-2003 GCA_964581005.1 uncultured bacterium | reverse complement strand
GGAAATAACGTGATCACTTCAGGAGGAACCGCTTAGCTGCAAGAACTCAGTTAAGATATGGGCTGAAGTTCAGAGACGTATCAGATCACTGCAACCCCTTACAGTTGGCGTAGTAAGTCACAGTCGCAGGCCAGTCAGAAAAGATCCCCAGGATCCCAACATCTTGAGCCAGCACGTCCAGAACTTCCATCATCTTGCCATCATGATCAATGGCCTCAGTGATCGATTGGTAGTACCAGCTGCCTCCATCGTTGAGCGGTCCAGATCGTTCTAAGGTCCAGGTAATAATGTCAAGACCTGCAGCCTTTGCTTCTGTAGCATAGATCGAAGGCACGATCTCTTGGTTTTCATCCAAACTCAATAGCATCCACAGAGGAGGAGCAATGATCTTGACTCCATCAGTAACCAACGTAGGCATGTCAGGGGACCAGGTGCTGGGATCGGTGAAGTCAAAATCCGGATCATCGTAGCGATCATCCAGATAAACAGCTTGTTCGCCAAAAGCTGGCTCGTTTTGGATCCAGTAGAGTACATCATCCAGTTGAAAGGACTGAGCATAGACGTCTTCTGGAGGAATATCAGCCGCTTTGTATTCGTCGATCAGTTGCTGGGCATAATCTTCCTGAGAATAGTCGCCTTCAAAGGGCATCTCGACACTAGGGGCTTTCAGTTCAGGTGTGAATTTGGCCTCAAGGCTGCTGAAGAGTACAATACTTTCGGCATGGGAGATCATTGTGCCGCAGGTCGCGTAAAGATCCGAGCGCCAATTGGCCGTTCCACCGAGATACTCTTCAACGGTCGTGGCATTTGGATCAAAGGCATCCATTTTGCCGCAAAGGGTTTTGAATTCAGCCAAAGTGATATCACTGGTGCAGCACTCAGCCATGGCCTCAGTGCCTTTTGCTGGATCGGCAGGGGTGAAGGGAACCGAGCATTTGGCCGCGAGTTCAGGGATCGCCAAGATGTTGGTCGTGGTATGGAGATCACATTGAGAATGGCGGCAAACCAGTTCCCGATCTTGAGTAAAGGTGACATCACATTCTAAGATCCCAGATCCCATCCGAGCGGCTGCTTCGTAAGACTCTTTCGTGTGCTCTGGAAATTGCATGGGAGCCCCTCGATGACCGATCGAGAAATCTGACTTAAAAAAGGGACCATTGCTACATTGTTGCAGAGCCGTTTTCAGTTCACTGTCCTCCATGTCATCAACTAAATAAAAGGGACGAGGACCGAGCTGAATCGATCCTGAGGATGCTGATGAGGCAGAGGTTACAGCTTCTTGAGCCGAACTGATCGTAGCGGAGAACGAAAGGGCAGTGATCACCGTGACAACAGTGGGGATCGCAAATCTGATCCGATGCATAAAGATACCTTCAGGGAGAATTGGGGTGGTCATGCACAAGCCGCAAGGATGCATGTGCTTGCGGTTGTGTTGAAATTGCAGCGGCCCTGATTAAGGCTGGAGCTAAGATCAATGCGATGAGTGATGGTTTCCAAACCCCTCTGATGCTTGCTGCCCTCTCAGGATTTCTAGAACTAGTAAAACTCCTTTTGCAAGCTGGGGCAAGACCCAATAGGAGAGATGAATACAGATCTTAAGATTGATATGCTTGCCTAAAGGTTGATTTATACCTGGAAAACAACTGATCTTTTTCAAATCTTCTTATATTCCTCCCGTTTCTAGTTCTAGAATTCTGCAAAAGTCTGCAACAGCGTTCGGTTCTGGATCTGCTTGCAAAAGGGGCTATCAACAAAGGGGCTATCAACTCAGATCACAGGCCCTATGGCTGATGATTCGGGGGAGGTTGATGAGCAAAATTGCCTAAAATCGCAGATTTTTTCTCAATGTCTGTGGCTGCGCGCATAATGGCAGTAGATGGCAAATCACTGGGAACCGATCATGATGTCGTCAGTCGCTGAGCCCCAATTATTAGATACCGATAATCAGACCGTTTATTTTCGCTGTATTGCGGGCTGTCCTGGCAAGCACTCGATATTTGAGG
>CAZONZ010000635.1:0-2012 GCA_964581005.1 uncultured bacterium | reverse complement strand
ACCCCCGACCGGCTGATTACAAATCAGCTGCTCTACCCCTGAGCTACACCAGCACACCTGTGGATCCAGGCGACCTTCATCTATTGAGGATGCGAGAATCTATTCTAGATCGTTTTTTCGCTTCTGGATCCACATTGACTGAGAATTCTAGATTGATCGAGTTAGAACCTGGGGAACACCAATACATTCAATCCTTCTAGCTAGTCAGGTGCATACTTGCAAGGCCGTTCGAGATCGTGAGGGGGATCTCAGTACATGCGGTTTTTGCCGATCCCGCTTTCCATGGCCCAGCGAGCCAACTCCGTGCGGTTGTGCAGACCCGTCTTGCCCAACATATTGCTGACGTGGCTCTCGATCGTCCGTTGGCTTACACCTAACGTTTCGGCGATCTCGCGGTTTGACATGCCCTTGGCCACATACTGAATCACGCGGGTTTCAGTCGGGGTCAGCTCAATATCTCGATCCAGCTGCAGCACAGGTTGCAAGCCCACATTTTGCATTTGCAGCAACCGATCTGTATGCTTCAGAGAGGATTCCACCTGAGCCACTAGCTCCTCTGGCTCAAAGGGCTTCACCATGTAGACATCTGCCCCTGTCGTCAAGCCTCGAACCCGATCCGCCGTTTGACCTCTGGCCGACAGGAAGATCACGGGTACCCAATCCGTTTGCATGTTGGAGCGAATGGTTTCAACGAAGGTATAACCATCCATTTCCGGCATCATCACATCACAAATGATCAGATCCGGCATGTAGGTTTTCATGATTTCGAGGGCTTCGCGTCCGTTGCTGGATGGCACCACTTCATACCCTCGAAACTCCAGATAGTCCTTGACCAGCAGGATCAAGTTGGGATCGTCATCGATCAAGAGCAATTTCTTCTGAATGTCCACGTTGTGTCCCCAAGTCTCTAAAGTTGATGGCCACGTTTAATCACCGTATCTCTTCCATACTACCTAGGTAGCGTCCAAGATTGTCCACCAATACTTAACTTTTCATTGCAGTATGGGGGTGATACGCTGGCGTTTGTGTTCTCGCATATACCGCTAAACTCAATCATAGTCCGTATCGGTAGAAATCGCACGCCCTCTCAAGGAAAAATCTGTGAATCAGCACATTTCGGGATGGATCCGCCCGTTGGCCTCACTGGGGCAGGCTCGCAGGCTTCAGCTCGGTTTCAAGATCGGGGTCACCGGCTTGATCTTACTGCTGTTGGCGGCCCAGATCGAGTGGGATCAGCTAGTTCAGCGACTCCAAAGCGTACCGGGACCGATGATGGGGATGGCGATCGTGTTATTGCTGGTCTCTCAGTCATTAAGTGTGCTCCGGTGGCAAATCATTTCCAGCATCTTCTTTCAGACCTCTTATCAACGCTTCTGGACATTGTACATGGCAGGGCTCTGTTTAACGCTGGTTTTGCCTACGGCCATCGGCGGAGATGTGGGTAAGGTGTATGGGCTGGGATCAACGCCTCAGGAGAAGGGATTAGCCGTCTGGACGGTGCTGGTGGATCGCTATAGCGGTTTGATGGTGCTGCTGGCCCTGACCGTGATCGGATGGTTTTTCCTGGCTTCACCAGAGTTGCAACATCTTACAGGTGGGGTCATGGTTGTTTTATCGATCGGGTTATACGGGAGCTGGGTGATCTTACCGTTTTGTTTGCAATGGTTGGAACCCCGTTTTCCACAGATCAGTCGTTTACGGGAGTATTGGCGGCCTCAATTGATCGTGAAGGTGGGAGCCTGTGCCTTGGGGGTGCATTTGATCAATGGCGGCATTCACGTTTTATTTGGAACAGTGTTGGGGATGGATCTGCCGTTGGGAAACTACATGCTGGCTTACTGTTTAGCTGCGATTGCCAGTGTCTTGCCGATCAGTTTAGGGGGATTAGGGGTGCGCGAAGGTACCTATGTCTTTCTTTTGGGTCATGCGGGCGTTGATCCCACAACCGCAACCGTGTTTGCCGGACTCTGGTTTGCAACGTCTCTCAGCGTCAGTTTGATGGGAGCCCCTGC
>CAZONZ010000634.1:0-2024 GCA_964581005.1 uncultured bacterium | reverse complement strand
GACCCAGGGAATCTCCACCCATATCGCCTAGCGATTGGGTGGAGAGGATGTCAACCAGGGGAAAACGCTAGCAGTTATGCAGGTTTCTGGAGGATCTCAGTCTTTCAATGCCGTCAATACCATGCGAATTTTGGGCCGGTGGATGCGGATGTTCACGATCCCGAATCAGTCCTCTGTGCCCAAGGCTTATCAGTAGTTTCACGCGGATGGCACCATGAAGGATTCTCCCTACCGGGATCGTGTTGTCGATGTCATGGAGGAACTCTATCGGTTCACCGTCCTACTGCGGGAGCGGGTTGAGGAATTAACCGATCGCTACAGTGAGCGCAAAGCTGCTGCGGCCAAGCCAATCGAAGACATTGCTATAGCAATCAGAGATCACATGTGAGAGGGGGGTGATCTTACCTTGTGCTCTAAGAGAACGATCGAAACTGAAGACCCCTGAAGAATCTCACGTTTCAAATCGGACTGCTATATACAAGGTTGTGAAGTAGGAAACGTTGGGCTTTCAGAGTCCCCTGCTCTCACATTGACGATCTGGGTTCCGGCCAATTGCGGGGTGGGATCCGGCGTCCTTCAATAAATTGCTTTTCCCAGCTTCCTAACCACAGCCAACCGATCACTCCAACCAGACTGATCCCGGTCAATAAGCCAATCACGATCCTGAAGTTTCCGGAGGAGAGGCTGTCTGGGAAGAGCGTGATCAATAGAGGCATGAGAGACCAAGCCAAAGCAGCTCCGATGGCCAGCCCCCAACGGATCCGTTTCAGATTCGTGAAGGCACCCCGACAACTGGCGCAGTGCTTGGTGTGAGAGTGATACCGATCCAATAACACCTGTGGATCAACAGGAGGAGGCAAGGGATCGCCAGGAAAAGGTTGGGCTTGATAGTCATGGATCCAGCGGTGAAACGCGATCACAAATGCATCAGCCTTGGTAGGTAAATAAAAGGCTCTGGCAAATTCAGAACTTCCCCCTTGGGCTGCTAAATATCGCTCCTGGGCATGTAAAAAGATCTGATCATCTTCGAGAACATTGTTGTTGCCAATGTGGGAATACCACTGAGGGGTGAGCTTGATCACCATGGCCGGGATCCAACTTGAGAACTTGAAGGGGAAGCGAGCAAATAGACGGCACTGACCTTTCCGGATCGGAGTTGCATAAACCACCGTCATGGTTCGGCCAAACTGCTTCGAGGTCAGATCATGCCACATCAAGTTAGGAGCCATGAAGATCGTGTTCTGGGATCCCAAGGTTCCCTTACGCGGCCCCTCCTGCCAAAATCCTTTGAACCCCTGCTTGCCAGATTCCAAGATCTCCAGATCCATCGAGCTGGCATTGATCCGATTGCCCACCGATTTGTGATGCGTGTAGGGAATATGACTGGAATCGAGCACATTCTCCAGCAAGGTGAGGGCATCGTAGGGTAGATCTCGAAACGTATTCAAAACCACCCAACCCTCCGGCTCATCCTCCAGAGGATCCACAATTGGGATCCGAGTCTGATCGGCATTCTCCGCCTGTCCTCGGTAGACAAACAATAGATCTTGCCGAACTGCCGTTGGAAACGCTCTCACACAAGCCCGCTCGGATCGATGGGCTGTTCCTGCTTCAGGCTGCTGGGGGATCCGTTCACACTGCCCTTCGCCACTAAACGCCCACCCGTGGTAAGGACACTCTAACCATCCATTCGCTTCGATCCGTCCTTCCGAAAGGGGGGCTAGTCGATGCGGACACTGATCCGCAAAGGCCCGCCACCTCTGAGCTGATGGATCCCACCAAATCACGAGATCCTGGTTCAAAAGGGTGAACGGTGTCGGTTTCGTTGGATCGAGATCTCGCACATACGCAACTGGATACCATGCCTCCAACCAGTCAAATCGATCCGGATCGGGTCCACCCGCAGGATGAAGAGACTTCTCCGAAAGCTGGACTTCTGAGGCTACCGGAGCTGGATTTTGATCGATCTGAGACTTCTGAGGATGCTGAACCACCGTTTCCACGCTAACCCCTCCAGGATCATG
>CAZONZ010000633.1:0-2028 GCA_964581005.1 uncultured bacterium | reverse complement strand
ATCCTCTCCAGCCTCTGATTGCTTAAGATCCTTCTCCAGAACCTCAGCGTTCTCCTGATCGTCCCCCGTTCCTAGATCCTCCAATCCTTCCACCTGAGGATTGAATTCCGCCTGAGATCCTGCAGGCACGGATCGTTCCACTACAGTTCCAGCCATGCCCACTTCGGCCAGCCAACCTTCGGCCCAGATCTCCGATTGTGGTTTAGACAACCCGTATAGATACCAAAGGGCCAGGATCCCCACCAATCCGAAAATCGTACTTAACACCTGTGCGGCCTGCAGATCCCCCATCATCAGACTGTCTGCGCGATAGTTCTCGATCCAGAATCGCCCCAGTCCGTACCCGACCAGATACACCGATAGGATCGTGCCCGACTTCAAAAAGGGTCGCCGCCACACCAGCCACAGGAGGAAGATCCCCAACCCAGCAGTCCAGATCGATTCATACAAAAACGTGGGGTGAACCCGTGATCCATCCGGTAACTGAAGTTGCACCAGGATCGGGCTTCCTTCCGCGATCACCTGCCCATACGCCTCAAGATTGAAAAAATTCCCCCATCGTCCAATTGCTTGCCCTAAACAGACCGACGGCATAATGATATCGGCCAAGTGCCAAAACTCTAGCTCATGTTTCTGGCTATAGAAATAAAGCCCTAGGGCTCCTCCCACCAACGCCCCATGAATGGCTAATCCTCCCTGCCAGATCGCAAACACGGACCACCAAGGCTGTTGTTGAAACACCTGCCAGGTAAACACCACGTAATAAAAGCGAGCCAACGGGATCGAAAAGATCACCAACCAGCCCAGCACATGGCGAATGTGAATCGGATCCAGCTGCCGCCGTTTCGCCACTGTTTCGGCCAACAACAAGCCACCGATCACCGCGATCCCAATTAACAAGCCATACCAACGCAATCCCCAATTCCCCACTTGGAAGATCATGGGTCCAGGTGATTGAAGCACTAAAGCAGCAAGCAAAGGGATGGATCCAGGCATAGACTCCAGCAACCGCAAACGATCGAATCGAGCTGATCTTAGCGGTTTCCTGGCAACGACGGAACCAAATTCTTATAGATCGACACTCCCAGTTCAACGGCTAAGCGAGCGATCACTTCATTTTTTCGATCACCTGGAACCGCAGGGGATCAGAAGCTCAAAATGATCCAGACATTCAGGCTGAAATTCGGGCCATCAGTCAGGAGAGTATTCAAATCGAAAGGGATCCTCATCCGGGAAGTTAACGTTCTCATAGATCAACTCAAGAGAACAGTAGAGATCAATACTCGTCAGGTGAATCTCCTGTGTGGCCTGATCTGGAGTGGTCTCGTCAGGTGGATAAGCCGCAAATTCCCAGATGCCTTGATCATTCAAGCGATAACACTCTACAGCCACTTGCTCCGAATCGATCAGAACATACTCCTTCAATGCATCGATCCGGCGGTAATGCCTAAACTTTTGGCCTCGATCGAATGCTTCCGTACTGGGTGACAATACCTCAATGATCAAGCAAGGATGATAGATGACCTGTCGAGCTCTTTGATCACGGGGATCACAGCTCACCATCACATCCGGATAAAAAAACGGTCCTTGTTCCGAAACCCCCACTTTGGCATCTGCGATCTGAACTTTGCAGCTCTTCCCGCGTAGGTGCTGCTTCAGGGCAACGGCAAGATTGAGAGCAAGATCATTGTGTGGGATCGTTCCCCCCGTCATGCCAACAACGTGCCCATTGATGTATTCATACTTGATCGGTTGTTGAGCTTCCCAGTCCAGATAGTCCTGAGGAGTCATTTGCTGGGGTACAGATTGAGCAACCATTTGAGACAGATCCTTAGATCTAGACAGCAGCAATGTTTTTGAATGGAATTGGAGTTGAAGGGCAACCCTGTGCGGTGATCCTGATTAACCTATGCGGCTGATATCAAGACAATGAAACGGGATCACAAAATCTGGCTTGACTTGACTTATAGCATTAGTGACATCCTCCCACACTGAATCAAAGATTACAGTGTGGGCTTCCAAGAATCA
>CAZONZ010000632.1:0-2032 GCA_964581005.1 uncultured bacterium | reverse complement strand
CTAATGCTCATTCAGTGCAATCTGTGGATCTGATATTGAGGCTCTTCGGCAAGCCTCCCTCACGTGATTGACCAACTTAGACGGGATGGGAGAGGGGGTAAGCAGCAAGATCTCAACCCAACTTCCGGTGATCTAACTCCTGACGAGAGATCCGAGCATAGGTTAGCGCTAACTGAGTCAATTGTTCCGCTAGATCTGGAGTGAAATCGTTAGCCACACAGCGCCAACCCCAATTCCCTTCCGACGATCCAGGCCGATTCATCCGAGCAGATTCTCCCAGCCCTAACACATCTTGCCAGGGAACGATGGCCCAGGCTGCCGTTGAACTCAATAACAGCCGGATCATGTCCCAGTGAATGGCCTTATTCTCTTCATAGTCAGATAAAGATCGATCTAAGTAATACAGCAGGGCCTCTCGATCGGTGGCTGGCAACTCTGGATTTTGAAACCAACCCACGATCGTGTTGTTGTCGTGAGTACCTGTGTAAGCTACGTAGTTTGGCTCGTAATTGCAGGGCAAATAGGGATTCTTAACACTCAAGATCTCCATACTTGGATCATCTGGGAACATACTCCGAACCGCTGCTGTATCAAAGCCAAACTGAAGGATCTTCATCCCCTTCAACCCATAGCGATCCCGTAACTCATTCACATCGGGTGTAATCACTCCCAGATCTTCAGCAATAATCCGGTGGGGATCCAAGGCCGACTGGATGTGATCAAAGAGGGCTGTGGCAGGTCCTGGAATCCATTCCCCTTGTTCAGCAGTTGCGGATCCAGCGGGGATCGAGAAATAGCCTGCAAATCCGCGAAAGTGATCGATCCGGACATAGTCAAATCGTTGCAGCTCCGTTTGTAAGCGATCCAGATACCAGGTGTAGCCCGTTTGCTGCATGACCTCCCAGTTGTAGAGGGGATTTCCCCAGAGTTGGCCGGTTTTGCTGAAGTAGTCAGGCGGAACACCCGCAACAGCTAGGGGTTGACCTGTCGGATCCAACTGAAATAAGGATCGGTTGGCCCACACATCGGCACTGTCACCCGCAACGTAGATCGGTAGATCCCCCACCAGTCGGATGCCCAGCTGATTGGCATAATGCTTGAGTTCTTGCCACTGCTGCTCAAACACAAATTGACGGAAACGCTGTTGTTGGATCGCTTCACGATGGGTCTGTTTGGCCGCCTCGATCGCTTCTGGATCTCGTAACTTCAAGGGATCTGGCCACTTGAGCCAATCGGCTTCACCATACGCAGATTTCAAAGCTCTGAATAGTGTGTAGTCTTCGAGCCAACGCTGCTGATCGTGACAAAATTGGTCAAACTGCTGATGATCGGTCGAGGTCGCCTGAGTTTGAAATCGGATCCAGGCTTTTTGTAATAATGCTTCTTTGAAAGGGATCACCAGAGAAAAATCAATGTGATCGGGAGCGGTTTGTTGGATCTGGGTCCACTCCGGTCGAGACTCCCAATCGGCGGGATCAAGCCAGCCTTTTTGGTGAAGCTGATCGGGGCTGATCACAAGCGGATTGCCTGCAAACGCCGAGAAGCACATGTAGGGTGAATTGCCCCAGCCTGTGGGTCCAAGGGGCAACACTTGCCAGATCGTTTGACCACTTTGGACCAGGAAGTCAACCCATTGATAAGCATTTGGTCCTAGATCCCCAATCCCCCAGCGGCTGGGTAAGGACGTAATATGCAACAAAATACCGCTAACTCGATCACCAAGAGATGCCACAGCAGACTCCCCAGCTACAACAAAGGATTACCGATCCAAAGATTACCAAGAAACGGGATCTCAAGCTTTGCCCTCCTAGATTGGCCTGACCTGGATCCGTGCATCGCTTAGGTCGTGGAATAAGCTCATTTACTGCGCCATACTGTAAGGCATGACTGAACGCGCCTACCGTTACCGTTTCTACCCCACCGCCGAGCAAGAAACTTTGCTGCGCCGCACACTGGGCTGTGTACGCTTGGTGTTTAACAAAGCCTTGGCCCTCCGGACTGAGGCTTGGTATCAACGCCAAGAACGGGTGGA
>CAZONZ010000631.1:0-2039 GCA_964581005.1 uncultured bacterium | reverse complement strand
CCCAGGAAAAAGTTGGGGCAAGGCCCAAGGTTCGGGGACATGGGGTGCGGTGGCGATAGCCGTCGGACATGGGATCCCGGTAGTAATCCATCTGTTTGAGGATCTAGAACTCCCTGGTTGGTTAGTTGATCAAGAGCTAGAAATTCCTCTACTGAACGTATGACAATCTCCGGGTAAAAAAGCAACAATAGATCCGTGTTCCTCTACCCGGATCCATGCTGGAGATTCTTGATGCCTTGGTCACTGCGATCGGTTTGCTTACCCTGGAAGCTTTACGTCAGAGGGGTGAGCAGAAAACCGATCTGCGCCTCCAGCAATTAGAGGATGAGTTTGAGCAGAAGCAACACCAGCTGGAAGAAATGATCCGGCAGCTCCGGATCCAGAACCAAAACCTCCGAGAGGAACTGGCATCTTGTTGGAAGGAAAGAGATTCGCTGCAGCTGCGGCTCTTGAACAAGATCCCCGCACCTGAAGAAAAATCTTGAAGAAGTTTGGCAAATTTAGCTTCATGGATCTGGTTGCACACCCATCCGCACTTCTATAATGGTGCTGGACTTTCATCCAGGTGATTTATGACCCTTCAAGAGTACACGAAGTATGCGACCTCGACCGGAGCTCCGGCTCTCCCCAACGGTCTCGCTGATGGCCCCAAAGCTGTGGAGAACTTCCTGATCGGAGTGATTCAAGGATGTGCCTCAGCTGAGGAAAGCTTGAATGAGGTGGCGGGGACCAAGGATAACGTTTACAAGTGGTCGATCAATGAGAGCCAGGAGTTTGTGGGGACGGTTCGATCCAAGGTGAATCTATCCAGCGTTTCTGCGGTCTAACCCGTTAAGGATCTACTGATGATGTCTATGAGAATGACAAACCCCTCCACGGCCCGGAGGGGTTTGCTGCAGAGCAGAATCTACTGAATGTCTGTATTCAAGCTACACAGTTTGATCCCCATTGTCAAACCATTTTGAGACTATGACTCCAACTGATTATCAGATCCTTCCGGGTGGCCCTCCCCTTCCCTCCGAGATCCCGTTAGGGGATCCGATCGGGATTGAGAGATGGTTGATCGATGTGGCGGTTCATGCTCGGAAGGTATCTCAGAGCAAGTACACCCGGAGCTACTGGAGTCAGGGGAAGGAGAAGAAGCGATCGGAGTGGAACTTCTCCAAGCCAGAGCGGAAACGGTGGCGAGTCACTCTGAGGTGGCCATTTGTGCAAGTCTCGTTTGGCTATGACGAAGAGTGGAGCTTTCAGGTGCAGATCAGGATTAAAGAGGAAGCAGATGATCAAGAGGAGGGATCCAAGCCATGACCAAGCATCAATTCCAAACCTTGTTACAGGAGAAAGGGATCCAAGCTCCTCCACTACCTCCAGATGATGTGCTTCCACCAGAAGCAGACATCGAAGAGTATCTGGCCCAAGTCTTCATGCACTGTGCCAGGGTGGAGAGAAAGATCGTCTATCAAGAGAACTATTGGGTCTTTGAGGTGTCGATCGACAAACAGGGCAAGTTTAGAGGATCCTTGCAGATGCAGGTGGAGCCAGTGATGGAGGTGGTGGATGAAACCGAGTGATTGGAAAAAGATCCCTGGCGGTCCTCCTCTACCCGAACTGGCGAATGATCCGAAAGCGATCGAGTTCTGGGTTTCGGAGGTGATCCAACATGCGGATCAGGTTGAGACCATGTTGCGAAAAACACCAAACTTGGAGTCTACTCGACACTGCCAGTGGACTATTCGGGTAGTCCTATAGAGGTAAGGATGCATTATAGTGATGGAGAAAATAGAAGATTGCCCCAATATGATTCTCCAAACTTTTGGAGAACGATAAGGTCTTCCTGACAAGCCGAGAGACTCTCTGCCTCAATGTGTTGTTCAATCGTTCAATTGCGTTGGTCTTACCACTTCCTTTCGCAACTGGTTTATGACGCTTTGAAGGCAATACTCCCACGTAAGATTCATAAAAATCTGTGAAACAAACTGCACATTGACGATAGACAGGCGGAAGTCGTTTCCAGAGCTTTTTAGCTGCTTTTTTCCCGC
>CAZONZ010000630.1:0-2052 GCA_964581005.1 uncultured bacterium | reverse complement strand
ACCCGCGATTCAAACAGAAACGCCACGGCGGCAGTGCAGAGTTCACCCGATCGGCTTTCAAATACCAAGACGGTCAGCTCTATCTGGCGAAGTGCCGGGATCCCTTGCCGATTGTCTGGAGTCGCGCTTTGCCTGACGGGGTAAGCCCCTCTACCGTGACGGTGAAGCTGGAGCCCTCTGGGCGCTGGTTTGTCTCCTTGTGGGTCGATGATCCCAGCGTTGAGAGGCTGCCTGCCACGGATGGAGCTGTTGGGGTGGATGCTGGGCTGACCAGTCTGGTGACCCTCAGCACAGGGGAGAAGATGGCCAATCCCCGCCATTTCCGTCAACAGCGTCGCAAGCTCAGACAGGTGCAAAAGTCTCTGAGTCGCAAGAAAAAAGGATCGAAGAACCGACATAAAGCGCGATTGAAGGTGGCACGGCAACACGCCAAAATTGCTGACAGTCGCAACGATTTCTTGCACAAGCTGAGTACACGATTGGTGAGAGAAAACCAAACCATCGTCGTGGAAGACTTGGCTGTGCAGAATATGGTCAAGAACCGCAAGCTGGCAGGATCGATCTCGGATGCGGGATGGGGTGAGCTGGTGAGAATGCTGGACTACAAGTGCCGATGGTATGGACGAACCTTGATCAAGATTGATCGAGGGTTTCCTAGCTCGAAACGGTGTAGCCATTGCGGGCATATCGTGGAGAAGCTGGGATTGAATATGCGGGAATGGGACTGCCCTAAGTGTGGAGCCCACCATGACCGAGATATGAACGCGGCGATCAACCTTTTGGCCGCTGGACAGGCGGTGACAGTCTGTGGAGTGAGTGTAAGACCTGACAGGCATAAGTCTGGAGGGCAGCTACGAAAAACCCGTAAGGGAAGGAAACAGAAACCTAAGTCGTGAGTCTTAGGAATCCCCAATCTCAGCCGCTAGGCGGATTGGGGAGGATGTCAATATCTAGCTGTTGCAAATAGGTTTTTAACTCATCAAACGACTGGATCCACAAGACATCAATGCTGAGCTCCTCAAGTTGATCGAGGGAAAGATTGACCAGCCTCTCCTGCAACTCTGGTGGCATGTCCGGGAAATGAGGTTTGTTTCCGTTCCGTCCATACCGAAGGGTTGATTGAATGAACCGAATGGCTGCAGTCCGACGAGCTTCCCGACGAGCTTGGCGTACCTTCTGTTTGAAATCCTCCCGATCAGCATCCCTCTCGGCAACAGCGAGCGTTGCATTTTCCACCAGTTTATTGCCTAAAAAGACATACTCAATGATCCAATAGATATCCTCTTCCTTCGGCTCATTGTTTGGGTTGGAAGGAATATCTTCTTCGTAGTAAACAATGGCGCGCCATCGTGCCTCATCGTACTCTTCTACCATGAGCTCCTCCTGTGAATCGACAACCCTGATCTAGAGCTTTCCCCAGCTTCTCCCTAGTCTCTATCAACTCTCCCCTCAAAGACTTTTCTGAGGCTGTTGATGGTAGCTATCAGGATCTGGATCCAGGCTCTCTCAATTTCGATCTCGAATCGTCACGATAGCACAAGGATCCTAGAAAAAGAGTTTAGCTAGAGGGGTGCTGAAACCAGGGGAGAGGGGAGAGGGGAGGATGGCTTGGGATCCCAGCGTATCCTCAAGTTGGCGTTGGGTTCCACTGCAGCAATAGATCATGATTGACTACTCCCCGGTCTGAAATTGAAATCGCGGGGCTACCACGCTCCCGTCTTTTCCTGTGTTTGCTGCTGCCAGTTCATGAGAGTCTCTTGTGATCGCGCCAATCCCCGGAACCCAAGTTCATTGCTCCAAAGCCGATCTCGATCACTCTAAGTCTGTCCCACTTAAAACGGGTTTCCGTGACTCCAAAGCGGGTTCCCATGATTTTGAAGCGGGTTCCCGTGACTCCAAAGCAGGTTCCCGTAACTCTAAAGCGAGTTTTCATTACTCCAAAGCAAGTTTCCATTACTCCAAAACGGCTTTCTATTACTCTGAAGCAGCTTGCGATCACTCTGAAACGGCTTGCGATCACTCTAAAACGGCTTTTCATTGATCTAAAACACT
>CAZONZ010000629.1:0-2054 GCA_964581005.1 uncultured bacterium | reverse complement strand
GGGGTTCTGTCGCTAGAAATGTAAAGTTTTATATCGAGACGCAACACTTCTGGATCAATACCTCAACAGACTTCTCATCAAACCTCACGTTAACGAATTAACATATTCTCTTTTTACTGAGGGCTATTAGTGTCAATATTGATCTTACTTAGTTGAACCAATCTAGAAATCAATGCAAGTGTCTTAAATGATCAAGAAACTGCTGAGCTTCAGCTTGGGTTAACTGATAGCGGGATTTCTTCCCAAAGGTTATTTGGGCATAGTGACGCCCTTGATCAATCGTCCATCCAATCCGTTGCATTTCGGTCAGGATCAGATCAATTTCAGGTAGAAGTTCAATCACTCCAGCCACCAGCCGGTAGCAAAATAATTCATCCACAGGAGTTGGCCTCCACGGTTGGCCTAAACTCATACAGAGCAGACAATGGGAGCTCAATGATTGTCCCTGGTTCAATTTTTCTAAAGCGAGTGGATCGGTAATACTCAACTCGAAATAACTAAGATGATACTGTTCATCCCTGATCATTGCCCTCCATTTACCTCGATCATTCCGTTGACATGATAACGATTTCACTTCGATCAGTTGCAATGTCCTTAGGGGCACCTGCTCCTTCAGATACATGTAAGGGATGGCCCGACCTTGATCCGCATATAGCAATTCTGAGTCACAGTAGCGCAACAGTTCAGCAACATGAGCCCTACCCTTCACACGCCACGGCTGATCTAAATATCCAACATTCTCGATCTCATATCCTGGTTTGTAATGATCGAGTGAGATCTCAATAATGTCTAGAATTGAGATCTGTTCAGCCTGGATCTGTTGGTTTTCAAGCGGAATCCGACCATCATCTAGATTTGATACAGGTCGGACCCATTGCCCTGATTGTCGATCAATACCCGCAATACATCGCCCGTGATGTTTGTATGAGTTTGCAAGACAAATAATCTCCATGATCAACCTCTACAAATGAATGATCTCAATCAAGCTGTTCTTTGACTTGAGGTATTCAGCTGCAAGCCGACGGTGACAGTAATGAGGTTTATCCTCACTACATAAAAAGCATGTATCCTGCAAATCTTCTGCATTAAAAGAAGACTCGATTTGACGTTGGTGAATGAGTTCGGTATAGCGATCAGCATATTCTTGCCATGAAATACGTTTCTTCTTGTAGTCATCTAGCATATCCTTGGTCGGAGCTAGAGATAGCTGGTGTTCATACTCGATATTAGTAATTGTTGTTAAGAAATATTGCAAATCGACTTGCTTGGCAAAGCCTGATAGTTGAGATGTGTTGTTAAGTCGAGTATCCATGACGCGGCGCACACCTGCATGTCGGAGTCCCTCAAAAAACTCAGCCGCAGATTTACGGGTAAAACCAATGGTAAACAACCTAATCATGATCGGTCTCCACATAGGCAATCTTATCACCCTGCTTTTGATACGCCTGACGGAGTCGTTCAAGCCGATCAGGTGTAGGGTCTGAGTATTGAGGGAAGAGGGAAAGTTGATCCTCGCCAAGGGGATCTTGAAAATGATGAAGCTTTAACATTCGTTCCTCTAGATCCTCATGGAATTCTAACCTACCGTTGCTATGGATATGGCCAATCTCCAGGTTAAACGGAACCAGATGCTGACACACTAAAATGGCCCGATGACAGGTGATCGGATCTTTTTCGGCACACATGAGGGCAATTCGATGAGTCTGGACACCTTTGAGAAGACGTTGTAAACCTTGCTGGAAGGCTTGGGTGGCTGCAATTTTTTCGTAGACAGCTTTTCCCTCAACGTAGCAATCCGGATCGTTAGGGCGTGCGCCTAGTTGTCCTCCCAAAAATACATAGCGAATGTCTGCCTCAGGAAGGGATGTTTGGAGAGCTGGCTTATTAAAGTGAGGGAGGTAGCGACTGTAGGGAGCCGATCGGACATCGGCAAGGGCAGTCACCCCATGCTGTTGTAGGAGGTTGAGAAAGTGCTCGTGGCTGTGATTGGAATGCCCGATCGTGAAGAGAGGTTGCATTGAGGCCAAAGTTTAACAGCTGATCTGCATTGTATG
>CAZONZ010000628.1:0-2057 GCA_964581005.1 uncultured bacterium | reverse complement strand
AGGCTAGCATTACGACACCCCCACCTCGCGCTTGCAGGTGGGGGAGGCTTCATCGGTTGTATGGTCAAGACATTGCCAATGAGACAGCCCATTACATTGAGTTTCGCCGCGCCCCAACCCCCTAACGCCACCCCTACCCCCTGCTGATCGTGAGTCACTTAGAGGCGGTGATCTGACTCACACTAGAGTTCTGACATTTTCTAGATACTGAGGAGTAGCCTTCATCCTTCAGGACGGCCATCATGACTATTCAAGACATCGTACTCCAATCCTTTGCCTGCCGTGCCCTTACCCCTGATCAGGAACTCGCCATCAATGAGATCCTCCGCCGAGGTAGCTTTAGTCAAGATGACATGGCTGCACTCGATCGGCTCATGGCTGCTCTCTTGCATGGTGACATTACCCCCAGCAATCCTTCAGAGTCAATCGTCGCTGGGTAATCAGAGCGCTACTTAATCAACTATCAGAACCGGATCGATTTCCAACGCTTAAAACTGATCCAAATTCAGTCCCACCGCCCCCAAATAATCCAGATCTCCTGGGGGCTTCACCTTCTCCATCAACTCTTCAATCTGATCCACAAGCTGCTTCAGATCTCGGATCCCTTTTTGGATCTGTCCGATGAAGACCTGATAGCGGCTTCGGACAATGCGAGCAGTTCAGAACCTCGTCGTTGTAACCGAGCCCGATAGATCGATAGATCTCGATCTGTTCTGAAGAACGCTGCATCAGACTCCTTCAGGAAGATCCGCCTCAAACTGGGCGATCTGTTCCTTATAAGCCAATGGTATCGTTAACCGATTCAAGGGATTCTGTCGAGGGCGACCCAGAAGTCTGTGGATTTTGGAAATGGCCTGATGTCCCCCCGATCTTTTCTACTAAAGTGATTTCCCCGATCACCATAGTTTTCTCAATTGCTTTAGCCATGTCGTAAAGGGTTAGTGCAGCAACGGCAACAGCTGTCAGAGCCTCCATCTCAACCCCGGTTGAAGCCGTCGTTTTGACAATGGATCGGATCCAAACCCCAGGAAGATTCGGATCGGGCTCGAAACTGAGTTTGATACTGCTCAAGGGCAAAGGATGACACAACGGGATCAAGTCAGAAGTCCGTTTGGCTGCCATGATCCCGGCTAAGCGAGCGGTTTCCATCACATTGCCCTTGTGACCCTGACCTGAGAGGATCGCCTCCAACGTGGCCTGCTGCATCCGGACCTGGCCTTGGGCTGTGGCCTGACGGAAGCTCGCGGGCTTGGCCGTGACATCAACCATCGTGATCTGACCCATGGTATCAAGATGAGTCAAATCTGATGCTGAAGCGTGAGGCGGGAAGGAGGTCAAGCTAACAGATCCCTTCAGTAACGTTCGATCCTTCAGACACCTTAGATCCCTTGAGATTCTTTAAACAGAACCCTTTGGTTTCAAGCACATCAAGACATGCAGGTTAGCCTCGAAGTCTTCATCGTCTTTAAAGATCCTGACGAAGATCCTGCAAAGTCTATCTCACCTGGGAATAGGCTGTATCGGAAATGGAGGGTAACTCCGCGTAGTGGCCTCTGGCGTTTTCAAACCAGGCATAGAAGGTTGATCCAGTGATCCCAAGGAATAAGGTCAGGGTAATCACTCCCACTAACGCCCCCAAGCCCAGTCCGATCATGCCGACCAACTGCAAGAGCAACACAACTAGAATGACTGCTAGATCAAGTAAGATAGCTTGCATGGTATTGAAGCGGATAAAATGCTTGATCCGGGGGTTACGCACGACTAAGAAAAATAAAAGAATGAACACGAGGAACCCACCTTGGCCAAGGATTCGGAGTAATGGCAAAAAGGGTTGGAACAGCAGAAAAAGGGGTGGAAAAAGGGCAAAAACGGGGCCACCAAAGCCAAATACAGCAGATAAAGGCAGCAAATAGGGCAAAGATCCCAACAGCCGATCCAGGGGTTCGATGTTGCCACGCCACGTCATAGGTGTCAATCCTCTTTGTGATCACGATGATTCATCCTAGTCCTGATTCTAGTCCAGTCCTCTCCTCCCCTCAACAGTTCCCTCGTTGTTC
>CAZONZ010000627.1:0-2057 GCA_964581005.1 uncultured bacterium | reverse complement strand
TCTGGATTTTATTGCAGTGAAGCGATCCTCAAGTCAATTCATGAGCGTTACGACTTGGGGCTAACCGATGATCTGATCCGGATCGCCACAGCTTTTGGCAAGGGGTTGGGAGGATCTCGGTGTTGTTGTGGGTGCTTAACGACTGGGGTCATGATCATTAGTTTAGTTGCAGGTCGAACTCAGCTTGAAGATTCCGCTGCTCCAGCGACCAAGGCAGCTGCAGAACTGCACAATACCTTCAAGAAACAGTTTGGAGCAACCTGTTGCCGGGTTCTGACTCGTAAAGTGATCTGGGGAACACGGGGACACTATCAGCACTGTGAGCGTTATGTTCGAGGGACAACTCAGATCCTGGAATCGATCTTGGGAGAACGTTTTCATCAAGTTCCTCGATCCTGAGGGAATGCTCCTGAAATTTTTGTAAATCTTTTCTTGGATTCACTAAGATTTTGACCGAATTCTAATTAAGATTCTAGATACTTTATGATAGCTGTTGCGATCGCCTCCGGTTGTTCGACTAAAATGGCGTGACCTGCGCCTTCAACTTCAACTAGCTGGACTCGATCTGGGAAGTCTGCCTGTAACGCTCGACCATTGGCAGGGACAGCCATCTGATCTTGCAGACCTTGGATCACGAGTAAGGGTTTACCTCCAGCTTCCCACCAATCTGATCGAGGGGTTGATCGCGTCGCGGCTACTTGAGCTAGAGCTGTCTGAGTCCACCATCCTTTGCCCCATACAGTTGGATCGGAAGTAGGTGCAAAATGAACGGCTTGGATCGCGGCTCGATAGTCAGCTTCTGGGAGATCTTCAGTCAGAAATTGTTTAAATGTTTTCAGTAACGCTGGATCAGGATCCACTAAACCTCCCGACGCCAGCAGAATAATGTGCTCGATCAGATCCGGTCGATCAGCACCAACACAGCGAGCCAAGCGATTCCCAAAAGCGTGACCGATCAGAGTGACAGGTTGAATCCTCAGCGCTTTAATCACCCCAATCACATCAGCAGCCAGATCATGCAACGTGATCCCTGTTAACGGTCCAGTACTTTCACCAATCCCACGCAGATCGATCGCAATGCATTCATAGTTGGAAGCGATCAAGCGTTGGGTTAGCCATGCAAAATCTTCGGCCCCTCGTCCCAGCGATGGTAGCATCACCAAGGGGGATCCCGATCCGCAGCGCCAAACCTTGAGCTTGACCTCACCCAGATCAACGATCTGCGCGGTGCCCATTGGAATTGTACTAAGGTTCACAAGCGGGTGAGCTCGCAATCCGGTTACCGACTTGATTGGGATCTTGTTGGCCATCGGTGACGACTACGCAGCCGTCCAGTAAGCCAGGGATGGTGACGGATGTTAAGTTTTCCAGTACAGAGTCGGGGCCTAAACTGATCGACTGATAGGAGCGGAAGTTGGGGAAGGGGGGGAAGAGCAGCTTGAAGTAGGTGATCGAATTTCCCGTTGACGAGGTCGCTGTAAAGTCTTCTCCTGGCAGATCGGTGGCTTGAACATGAAAGAAACGGATAGCAGAGGCCCCATTGACCGGGGGTGTCAGAGATACCGTATCTAAGTCTGGATCTTGACAGGGACTCGATCGGGCTAGGGAAGCAGCTCGTGGATCGACATTAGCTTCAGTAATGATCAAACAGCCTGCTTCAACTCCAGGGATCGCTACCGACTGAACCCCATTCAGCGCAACATCATCTTGGGAAACATAGGTGGTGAATCCTGGGAACAGTCTGCTGCTGGATTGCTGATAAATGGCTGTTTCGCCAGAGGTGATCGTGAAACTAGGGGTTGTTAGGTTTGTGTCCAGGACGTGAATGTTCAGATCTGCTGCGCTTCCCGATAGTGATTGATCTAAGGAAATAGGCACTCCACCCATAGTTGGAAGAGGGGAGGGAGTGGGAGTCGATCCGGGAGTTGGGCTGGATCCAGGTGTGGGAGTTGAAGTTGGAGTTGGACTGGATCCAGGTGTGGGAGTTGAAGTTGGAGTTGGACTGGATCCAGGTGTGGGAGTTGAAGTTGGAGTTGGACTGGATCCAGGTGTGGGAG
>CAZONZ010000626.1:0-2063 GCA_964581005.1 uncultured bacterium | reverse complement strand
TGTCAGCGTAAGGTTGGCGTGATCGGTGGACCTGGCGATCGACGGGATCAAGATTTAGAAGAGCTGGGTCGGTTATCCGCGCGGATGTTTGATCTGGGGATCGTTAAAGAAGATGATGATCGACGGGGCCGAGGCCGAGGGGAAGCGGCGGATCTGATCCGGAAAGGCTGGGAGGATGAACGGGGCGGCGAGTTACGAGAGATCTTGGATGAAGCAACGGCAATTGAGCAAACGTTGGAGCAAGCCAAGCATGGGGATCTAATCGTGATCTTTCCAGCGGATGTTCAGCGCACGATTCGGATCATCACTCGGTTCCAGGATCAGCTCAATCCCAAACCCAACTACCGCGTTTCCTCCTACAGCAGCTCTCAGGATCGTCCAGATGCAGGGTATCCCAATGGCCAGACTACTGATACGAGCGATCGGCGGGGAGAGGTTTCGGAAGCGATCTAGAGATCGGGTGTCTCATATCCACAGCTTCCGTTAGCATGAAGGATTCCAACATCAATGAGGAAGAGTCAGTCATGGCAGAAACAGCAACGGTCAAGGACAAGATCCTCAAGGCGATCCATGCACTTCCTGAGGACACAACCTTTGAGGATGTGATGGAGCAACTTTACTTCTTGCCTAAAATTGATAAAGGCTTGGAACAAGTTGCAGCAGGAGAGACTGTATCACACGAAGTAGCGATCAAACAGATCAAGACATGGCACAAGTAAAGTGGTCAATACAAGCACTTGCCGATCTAGAAACTATTGGAGATTTCATTAGTCGAGATACTCCAAGTATGGCACAAGTGTTTATTGACTCTTGGATCTTGCTACGGCAGAATGAGGTGATTATTTTTTCTCTTCTCTATACTTAGCAACTAACCTAAAACGATTGATCTCAGGCGAGTCTAAGGTAATCATTACTGCCGTCCCACTCTGAGATTGCGCACAAAAACTAGCTGAAGCCTTTCACCGTCTAGATTCTGGCTATGCAATTGCTCACCAAGACAGGAGTAAAATATTGTTTTATACTCAGCTGGATTGACAACTAATCATAATTCTCAACACTAAAATTTAGAAGATATACTCTAGGGATGTCAACCATCTGGTGGAATCATTTATAGTGTGTCTCTTAGTATACAAGATCCATCTTGCGGGGGATCGTGTGTACATATCGATCAGCATGTTATTACAGTTAGAAAACTCATTGGACCCTGACGCTATGAACACCACTCTTACCGATCTGCAGCAGATGGCTCGCTATCTAGCAGGTGATTTCAACAACCAGGAGCAAGCTTGGGAGAATCCACCGTTTTATGCCCAGATCCAGGTTTGCTACTATCCCTTGCCCTGGTCGGTCTTCCAGAATTTTGGGTTTTATGTTGAACAAGCCTATGTCGGCCATCTGGAAACTCCTTACCGGATCGCGGTGGTGGAACTGACCTATCAAGGATCCCAAATTCTGATGCGCAATTATCGGCCTCAAGCCCCTGAGCGTTGGCAAGGATCCGCCCACAAGCACCCGGATCAATTGCAGCAGATGACCCTAGCGGATCTGAGTTATTTGCCGGGATGTGATGTGATCATGCGTCAGGAGGGAGGGATCTTCAAAGGGGAGAGCGAACCTGGTCAAGCCTGTTGTGTGGTGCGTCAGGGCAAGTCTACCTATCTCAAAACCACGGTGTATCTGTCTGAGCACGAATTTCATAGTCATGATCAAGGGTTTGATCCGGAAACCCATGAGCAAGTTTGGGGAGCCTTAGCCGGTCCATTTCGGTTTCGCAAAACGCGGGATCTGGCGGCATGGCTCCCACTTCCTCATTTTGCAACGTAGGCAATCTTGACATCGGGAAAAGAAGATCGTTACACTGATCAAGCACGACCAATGGGGCATCGCCAAGCGGTAAGGCAGCGGGTTTTGGTCCCGCCATTCGGTGGTTCGAATCCATCTGCCCCAGTCCTTGCATTTGCAGCTTTCAGGTCAAGTCGTGGTTAATTGCAGCAGGATCAGTCGATCCTGTTATCTCCTGGGGGGTTCGGGGGGCTATAAGACCCACGCCATAATCTTCGATT
>CAZONZ010000625.1:0-2079 GCA_964581005.1 uncultured bacterium | reverse complement strand
ACACGAGCGATCCCTGGTTTGGACCATAGGACTCGGTTGAGACGACTGAGATCGAGGATCACGCCCCCGGCAAGCGGTACACATTGACCATAGTTACCTGTCCCAGCTCCACGCAGAGTGACGGGAATTCGGTGTCGGACACAGGCTGCAGCAACCTGGATCACTTCAGCTTCAGTGGCAGGTCGAACCACGAGATCGGCAATTTTTCCGGCAAGGCGTTGGGTGAGGACAGGGCTAAACGTGTGATAGTCCTGCGAAAACTTGAGGCGTTGGGCGGGTTCTGTAATGATGTCAAACCCGGTCAGGGTCGCAGTCAATGCGTCGAGATCGTAAGCTGGGTGAGCTGCAGCGACAGTCATGAGTCCAGAATCTTCGAGGGTTATTGTTAAGCGTAACTTGAGTTAACCCCGATCATGCCTCATGAAGTGAAGTGGAACCGTTCAGCTAGAGCTATTTGGATCCCTGGCAAACCAATTCAGTCTCATGGTTAGGCAATGGTGGGTTAGCGAGCGGCTCGACTCATGGCTTTGGATCGAGGGGTTTGCAGCTTGATCTTGAGTTTGTAGCGGATTGTTTCGTGGACAACTTTGTAGGAGGCATTCACGCCATACTCCTGCTTGAGCCAGGTTTGGATCTCGGTGTAGGAGCGAAATTGGTTAGGGGACTGCAGGAGCTTGTCGCGGAGTTGATCGATCACCTCTTGCGGGATCGTGGGCTTGCGGCCCTGGTTGCGGGGGATGGTAAGCAGTCCTTCTAGACCTTTGCTGCGGTAGCGTTGGAACCAGCGAAAGACGGTTGAGATATCCCGACCCAAGAGATCGGCTAAGCCAGTCATCGTCTCCACTTTACCCGTTTTGAGTAGATAGAGGGCATGGACTCGCTCTCGCCCTGTGGAGGTGGTTTGCTTGGCCAGCAGGGTTTTAAGCTCGTCAGCAGTTTCCTGAATATCTAACTTGAACGCACCTGGCATACTGCCCTCCTAAGATAAAGAGAATTGATCTAAGTGAATCCGATCACTGATCGAATCCAGCAACCATGAGATCTACCCCTGAGGTGGATCGGTTGAAAACCTTCAGTACCTCTTTAGGGTACAGGGGCTAAGCGGACAGCCCCAATAGGAGGCAGAAGTATGGAGAAGGAGTTGGGCTTGAGTCTAGTCTGAGGGTTACCCTACATCGTTTAGAGCTTCAAGCTTTACTCTTTCGTTGCAATGCAGTGTATCACGGTTGCCCGTGGAGGCGTCAAGCGTTTCTGAAAATAATTCGGTATAATTTCTATCTAAGGTGGCTCCTTTTTCGTCAGTATAAGTTACGTCATGATCCCAGCTAAGATTCGCTGCATCTCCCTTTATGGCTGAGGATCCAAGCTTTGGTAAGGGTTATCAAGGTTCCAGGGGTAGAACTAGATCGGCGAACGTCCACTTTCCAGAGCCAAAAATCAATGAGAGGATTCTCTAACAATGTATCTTTTTATATACATCGATCTATCTGCGGGTTGCTAGAGCTGTCCCCACTGATCCTAGAAATAGGATAGATATCTGGAAATAGGATGGATACCCATATTGACTGAAATCTTGCACCTGAGAGGCGGGAATTGGCAAACCAGGGATCGCCACATCTTCAACCCATCCCCATGTCTGATATTCTGCCGCTGGCCCAGGCTCTTAGTGTCATGTTGCTGAGCTTGATGCCCACTTACTACCAACGCGACAGTTCCAAGGCTTGCTGGGCTTGTTCCTGCAAGCTCAAGGTCATCCTCTGTGAACAAACATTTTTCAGCAAGGTAAAGCCAACCTGGTATCATCTCAAGATAGTTGGTTGCTGCTGGAGCTACTCAAATGCTGGATGAACTTCTGTGTTTTTTGTCACGTAAAGCTCTAAGATGCTTGATCATCCTAGTGATGATAGGAGCGGTACTACTAGGGGGATGTAATGGCTCTAAACAAGGTCTCATCTCACTCACGCCTGAAGCTCAGCAGAGAGAGGCTGAGAGAGTTTCTCCTATTCAACTTTTCTACGATGGTGCACAGGGTAAACGCATCTAAAATGCTATTGACAAATCTCTCTATTTGTGAAACCC
>CAZONZ010000624.1:0-2082 GCA_964581005.1 uncultured bacterium | reverse complement strand
TCGCAAGCCTCCCTTGTGGAGAAAGCCATCAACAGTGGGGCTGGGCGTCTTCCTCACTCTAAAAAGCTCGAATCGGCTAACCAGAGGTAGAACTCGTGCCGTGGGAGAAGCCAGCAGCATACGCTTGCCTTGCTGTCTGGAGTACGTCACGGTACCCTGATGTTCACGAGCACTCGGACGGATGCTTATGCCCACGATCGATCTTGACCACCTTCTTACTGCCGATATTCAACGCCCCGCCCGCTACATCGGCAAAGAGCTCGGATCAGCACAGCGATCCTGGGATTCAGCCCAAGTGCGTTGGGTCCTGAGCTATCCAGAAGTCTATGAGGTCGGATCCTCCAACCTGGGCCACATCATTCTCTACAACGTCCTCAACGCCCAACTCGATCAACTCTGTGATCGCACCTATCTCCCCGGCCCCGATCTAGCCCAACGCCTGCGCGACCGAGAGATCCCCCTATTTGCCGTCGAATCCCGGCGTCCGATCGTGGACTTTGATGTGATCGGCTTCAGTCTGGCCTACGAACTGGGCGGCACCAATGTTTTAGAAATGCTGGATCTTGCCGGGATCCCCTTAACCTGGTCTGAACGCCAGAACGTAACGATCGATGAATGTCCGTTGATCTTTGCAGGTGGCCCCACCGCCACTTCAAACCCAGAACCCTTTGCTGAATTCTTTGATTTCTTCGTGTTTGGCGATGGCGAAGATGTCCTCCCAGAGATCGGCAGTGTGATCCAGTCCGGACACTCAAAATCTCGCAGGGATCTCCTTTGGGATCTCGCTCAAGTCCCCGGTGTCTATGTTCCTCAGTTCTACGAAGGTTTGCCTCTGCGCCCGATCGTGCCAGGAGTCCCGGAGCGGATCCAACGGCGCGTGGCTCAACCCCAACCGGAATACATGGTCGGCCTCATCCCGTATGTTGAAACCGTTCATGATCGCTTAGTGATCGAAGTACGACGAGGGTGTACCCGTGGCTGCCGCTTCTGTCAACCGGGAATGCTGACTCGCCCAGCCCGCGATCTGGATCCGGATCATGTTGTAGACACCGTGGTCGAAGGACTCCGCCAAACAGGTTACGACGAATTATCTTTATCCTCTCTCAGCTGCTCCGACTATCTTTCTCTGCCAGCGGTCGGAGCCGAACTGCAAAATCGTCTGCAACAGGAATACATTAACCTCTCCCTCCCCAGCCAACGAGTGGATCGATTTGACGAAGCCATCGCCCAGATCATGGGGGGATCCCGCCGCACAACCCTCACCTTTGCCCCGGAAGCGGGTACCCAACGCCTGCGCGACATTATCAACAAGGGTCTCACCGACGCTGACATGATCCGAGGGATCCAAACCGCCGCCACCCAAGGCTGGGACAAGATCAAGCTCTACTTCATGATCGGTCTGCCGGGTGAAACCGACGCCGATGTCATGGGGATCGCTCAAACCTTGAAGATGTTGAAACGGGAGTGTGCCGCGATCGGCAAGAGCAGAGTTCAATTCACCGTCACGATCTCCAACTTCACCCCCAAACCCCATACTCCTTTTCAATGGTTCCGAGTCGATTATGCCGATCTTGAGCGCAAACAAAGCCTACTTCAACAAACCCTACGCAAGATCCAGGGTGTCAAATCTAACTTCACGAACATCCGGTTCTCGATCCTCGAAGATCTCATTGGCAAAGGGGATCGGAATCTGAGTCGGATGATCGATCGGGCATGGCGAGCCGGAGCGGGGATGGACAGTTGGTTTGAAAATATTGAAGTCGCGTATGCAGCCTGGGTGCAAGCCTACCAGGGCAGTGATCATCCCCCCGAAACCCACACTCAGCTGCCGATCCGCACCTTCGATCTCGACGATCCCCTCCCTTGGGATCATGTGGACACAGGGATCGATAAACGCTGGCTGCAAAAAGACTACCAACGGGCTCTAGAGGCCATGATCGTCCCTGATTGCTCCTTTGATCATTGCTCCGCCTGTGGTGTTTGCGGTCCCGACTTTGGCCACAACATCGTCCAGCCTCCCCCACCGATCCCCCCGATCACGTCCAAACACACGCCTAACGACTCCCGCCAGCCCACCCACCC
>CAZONZ010000623.1:0-2091 GCA_964581005.1 uncultured bacterium | reverse complement strand
TTCACTAATGATAAGGAAAACGGCTGCCGGGGATCGTTGCACCGCGATTCAACCTCTTGCAGTCATGAGGGATCGTGGAGGATCCCCCCTACCCGGTCAGTCAAGGCAAAATGGCTGGGCAACCCCCCTGCAGAAAGCGGCTTCATGGAGATGCGACTCCTCAAAACCAGGATGACTGACGACTAGCGTTAGATCTGCAGAGCCGCAGCGATCCAGGTTTGCAAGGTCGGCACCACGTCTGCGATCGGTTGTTCAATCATCTCCCCAGTGGCGCGGGTGGCAATCTCGACCTTCCCCTCTTTCAAACTCCGACCCGTCGTGATCCGATAGGGAATGCCGATCAATTCCGCATCTTTGAACTTGACCCCAGCCCGTTCATCTCGATCATCCAACAACGTCTCAATCCCAGCCTGGTTCAGATCCTGCACCAGTTTCTCAGCCACTTGCATTTGCTCAGGATCTTGAACATTGGGAACCACAACCAGGCAATGATAAGGCGCAATCGTCACCGACCAGATCATCCCTTTGGCATCATAGGTTTGTTCGATCGCAGCTTGGGCCAGTCGAGACACTCCGATCCCATAACACCCCATCCACAGCGGTTGTTCAGCCCCATTTTCATCCGTATAATTCGCTCCCATAGCCCGCGAAAACTTCAAGCCCAGTTGAAAGATATGACCGATCTCGATCCCACGAGCCACGTCTAACCTTTGGGACGGATCCGGCACCGATCGCTCACCCACCCGTGCCGTCCGCACATCAACAACCGTCGGCAAGGGATACTGCACATTCCAATTCGCTCCCCCAACGTGCTGATCGATCTGATTGGCTCCTGTAACGAAATTCTGTAGCGAGGCAGCCGTCTCATCCACCAACCGGAGGAATTGCTTGGCTAAGTGAGGTTTCGATCCAAGACAACTATCGGGCAGATCGGGAGCAATGTAGCCAACCGGGATCGGATCCCCTCCCCAATTGGCCTGGATGGTCGGATCAGCAATCACCAGCTTGAGGACTTTGGTAGCGTTAACCTGATCGGCCATCCGCGTCAGAGCATTTGTAAGCTTGACCTCATTCACTTCTTGATCGGCTCGAATACTGATCAACACCGGAACTTCCATGCCGTTGTCGTAGATCGCCTGATAGAGAATATTCTTGACCATTGCACTTGGAGCGGCTCCAAGACTCTCAACCAAAGCTTCGATCGTTGGCGTGTTGGGAGTATCAAGGATCTGAAATTCGTGGTAAGGGGATGGCACAGGATCGTCTGGGAGAGAGACCGCCTTTTCCACATTAGCGGCGTAGGATCCATTGGCTGTATAGAGAACTTCATCTTCCCCCGCCTCGGCCAGCACCATGAACTCTTGCGAAGCAGCCTGAGGCCCACCGATCGCCCCCGCATCCGCATCCACCACTTGAAACTTGAGTCCACAGCGAGTCAGGATCCGGTGATACGCGCCGTACATCGCTTGATAGATCGCCTTCAGATCCGTTTCATCTTGGCTAAAGGAATAGGCATCCTTCATAATGAACTCCCGCCCCCGCATTAACCCAAACCGGGGCCGGATCTCGTCTCGAAACTTGGTTTGGATCTGATAGATCGTTTGGGGCAGTTGGCGATAGGAGCGGATCAAGTCCTTGGCCAGCATCGTGACCACTTCTTCATGAGTGGGGCCGAGCGCTTGTTGCCGCCCCTGCCGATCGGTGAGGGCAAACATGATCCCTTCAGCTTGCGTGTAAGTATCCCAACGCCCAGACTCCTGCCAGATCTCAGCTGGCTGCAGTTGGGGGAACAGACATTCTTGGCTCCCGATCTGGTTCATCTCCTCCCGCACGATCTGAGAGATCTTGGTGAGGACGCGCCACATCAGCGGCAAATAGGTGTAAACGCCACCACTCAATCTGCGGATGTAGCCCGCTCGGACCAGCAATTTGTGACTGGGCAGTTCCGCATCGGCTGGATCTTCACGTAGGGTAACAAACAGCATTTGAGATAGGCGCATATGCAAGGTCTCCTCCACCAATCCAAGTTGAGCTCTAATGAACTACGCGCAGCCGCTACGCTGAGCAGCGCGTTTCTGACGCTTCCTCGCC
>CAZONZ010000622.1:0-2101 GCA_964581005.1 uncultured bacterium | reverse complement strand
ATTTTTGGAGCATTCGACGTCACCAGTTGATTCAAATGCGGCTCGATCTGGAAGACCTGCGGGATCGGCCTACTTCTGAGATCCCTGGCTTTCGGGAGGGGCTGGAACGACTCCTCCCTGGGCTGTGGGAACATCATTGCTCACCAGGATGCTATGGAGGGTTTCTGCAACGGGTGGAGGAAGGCACCTGGATGGGTCATGTGATCGAGCATGTGGCGTTGGAGCTACAGGACATGGCAGGGATGACGGTCAACTTTGGTCGGACCCGTGAGAGTTCTGTGTCCGGGGTCTACAACGTTGTCTTTGAGTATCAGGAAGCAGAAGCAGGTCGTTATGCGGCTAAAGCTGCTGTCTTTCTCTGCCAAGCTCTGGTGGATGGTGAGAGCTACGAACGCGATCTTGAGCTAGATATTCAGGATCTGCGCGAGATCCGAGAAAAAGTTCGATTTGGACCCAGCACCCAATCCTTACTGGATGAAGCTGGATTGCGTGGTATTCCCTACATCCGGCTCAATGAAGGATCCTTAGTCCAGCTGGGGTATGGGGTGCATCAACAACGGATCGAGGCCACCACCACCGTCAAGACCAGCATTATTGCCACCGATATTGCCTGCAACAAACGCGCAACGAAAGAACTACTAGCGGACATGGGGATCCCTGTTCCCAAGGGCTACACCGTCCGTGCTGCTGAAGATTTGGAGGCCACGATCGAAGATGTCGGCGGCTATCCGATTGTGATCAAACCCTTAAATGCCAATCACGGCAAAGGGATCACGGTTAACATTCGCTCTCTCGATGCAGCCAAGGTTGCCTTTGAAGCGGCTCAAGCCTTCTCTCCCACATCTTTAGTAGAGAAACACGTCCAGGGCTACGACTACCGCCTCCTGGTGGTGAATAACAGTCTGATCGCGGTGGCCAAGCGGATCCCTGCAGGGGTTGTCGGAGATGGCCGATCCACCATCCAAACCTTGATCGATGAGGTGAATGCGGATCCACGCCGGGGGTATGGCCATGAGAATGTCTTAACCCAGATCCTGGTGGATGAGATGACCCTGCGGATGCTGGAGCTAAAAGGTTATACCCTGGACACTGTCCTCCCCAAGGGAGAATATTGCCCCCTGAAATCCACGGCCAATCTCAGCACGGGAGGCAAAGCTGTGGATTGCACCGACATTATTCATCCCTACAATGCCTTCATCGCAGAGCGTGCTGCCCAGATCGTCGGTCTTGATATTGCTGGCATTGATCTGATCTGTCCCGATATTGCCGTGCCTGTGCATGAGAATGGGGGGGCGATCGTGGAGGTCAATGCATCACCCGGATTACGAATGCACCTTGCCCCCAGTGAAGGGATCCCGCGCAATGTGGCGGAGCCGATCATTGATATGTTGTTTCCTCCAGGTACGGAAACGCGGATCCCGATCATTGCGATCACGGGCACCAATGGCAAAACCACGACAACACGACTCACAGCGCATATTCTCAAAGGGGTTGGCAAGCGAGTTGGCTTCACCACCACTGATGGGGTGTACATCCAAAACCACCAGATCGCCAAAGGAGACATGACAGGCCCCTATAGTGCTCAGTTGGTGCTTCGGGATCCAACCGTTGAAGTGGGAGTCTTAGAAACAGCTCGTGGTGGGATCCTACGTCAAGGGTTGGGCTTTCCGGAATGCGATATCGGTGTCGTGCTTAATGTTACGTCTGATCACTTAGGTCTGGGCGACATCCAAACCCTAGAAGACATGGCTCGTGTTAAAGCGGTGTTGGTCGAATCGGTTTCTGAGAAGGGCTACGCGATCCTGAACGCCGATGATCGCCTGGTTGCAGCGATGGCTACGAACCTGAAAGCGACGGTGGTTTACTTCAGCATGGATCCTCAAAGTCCTGTGATCCAAAAGCACATTGCTTCAGGCGGAACCGCAGCTGTGTATGAAGAGGGCTATATTTCGATCTTGAAGCGGGGCTGGAAGTTACGGATCGAGAAGGTTACGAATATTCCCCTTACTCTCTCCGGCAAAGCCAGTTTCATGATCCAAAATGCGTTGGCAGCAACCTTGGCTACGTTTGTGCATGGGGTGTCGATCGATGACATTCGCGT
>CAZONZ010000621.1:0-2113 GCA_964581005.1 uncultured bacterium | reverse complement strand
ACCGTGACCCCGTGGATCCCAACAAGGCCAGCGATCACCCCCCATCTGAGGCGGCAACTCATACCATCCAGGGCAGACGATCGAACGGTTTGCATCAGCGATCCCTGTTTGTAAAGCAGTGGTAGCCGTGGCTAGCTTCACGATCGATCCAGGAGCCGATTGAATCAACTGACCCTGATGAGGATGCACGATCTCAACCAACTCACCCTGCTCAAGATCCAGCACAGCCGCAAAGTCTCTAGGATTGGGCCATTCCACAGAGGAGGAGCGATCCCCCATCCAGTTCAACCGATTCTGAGGATCTGCAATCCCCCTAGCACTGAGGCCAGCCAGCGCAGTTCCCACTAATCCACTACACACTTGTCGTCGCGGCCACCTCAATCCCATCTCCGCTCACACCCACCTAAACAACAGACCCAAAGAGGGCAATCACAGAAGTATATCCATGTAAAAAGGTGCTCTTGCCCACCGGCCCGATCTCACCACTACAGAAAAATCCCCCTAGGGGCAGCGGTTCACGATCACCGAATATTTCTTGAATAATCCGAGTATCAAAATTAGGTTGATCATACAGACTAACTCCCCGACCCACACAGGCAAACATCAGGGCTCCAATCGGATCGACTTGATTCAACGATCGACGAGTCATCTGGCTACGTTGCAAGACCCAACGGAGATCCTCTTCCGACCTGCGGGCATCCCGGAGATGGAACTGAATGATTTGGCCGGGACGAATCCGATCCCCCACTGCAACCACCCCTGTCCTGGGGTCAAAGCCCATCATGCCTCGGATCAGAAAATCCCCTCGTTCGGGCCTCGTGTTGAAACTATCCATCAATAACCCCACAAACAGAGAATCTCGAATCAGTCGCTGTTCTCTTGGGTCGGACTCGATCACCAGATCTTGAATCACGTCAAGGGGATGTTGATCTTCAATCGCAATAATGATGTTGGCTTCGGCCTTCGTCACTTGAACCGGACGCCCAATCGGACGGCACCCTTGAGCCACCACCGCATCGATCGCAATATTGCCAGAGAGCGCGATCCCCACCATTCCCGATCGATAGGTTTGAAAAGTTGGCTGAGTATCCTTTTGAAACCGACCTAAAAACAAGACACTGTCGTGGGGACCCTGAGTATTCCCAGAGCTGGCCAAACCTCCGATCTTGACCGAATTGGGATAGGCAAAATCTAATCCTCGCAAGAGATCCGGGATCCCCATGGAGCTAGTCCCTGAAAGCAGCACAAAATGAGGCTGAGAGGAGGGAGATACACCGATCAACTCAATCCATTGATCCGGTGCCGCATCCATATCGGGTAGATGCTGAGGTTCCAGATAAAAGGGATGGATCGTCACATCCGGCAAGACCGCCAGTGATAAAGAAATAGCCGGACCATCTTCGATCTCTTGTCCTCCACCCACCACTCCCCGACCTGAACACCCAATCAACACATCCACCTGCAAAAACGTTTGGATTAGAGGCATCACCCGCATAAAGTCGGTGGTGAAGGCGGACGACACAAACAAAATAGCGAGATTAGGTTGGATCCGTTGCCCAGAGGCAGCCGATCGAGATTCTCGTTGAGAGGCGGATCGGGAGGACCGACGAGTGGATCCAGCTACAGCGGTCTGAACCGGAACCGATTGCAGCTGTGCCAAGGCTTGGTCGATCACCTCACGCACAGCGAACTCTAACGAACCTTGAGTAGAAAGGGCATTAACCCACTGCATCAGCACGATCCTCTGGGTAAGCTCAGATGTCACCAGTCTGACACAAGCTGATCTGGAAAGGGAGTGATCATGGCATTCAACGATCAAGGATTTACGCATCGGAGTTTGAGCAAAGGCTCGTGAAAATCGGGATCAACCTTCTGAACCCTCTTCATGTGTCGATACAGGTAGCGGTTGGCCAATAGTTAATAAAGTACTTTGTGGTAACTTTTCTTGAAGCTGCCTCAACATAATCTCCAGTTCTACTCTTGGACTTATTTGTAAGCCAAGGTATTGTGCAATTCCGTTCGCATCTGTACTGGATCGTTGTGTGAGCTGAATACGATAAGGAGATGCTGAGATGGAATGTCCCCATTGTGGTGCAACGCATGTTTGTAAGAA
>CAZONZ010000620.1:0-2118 GCA_964581005.1 uncultured bacterium | reverse complement strand
AAAATCTTCCCATTGGCACCCTATGACTCTTGAAGTGAAACCCTTAGAGGCAATCACAGCCCAAAAGCTATCGCTAGCTTACGATCGATCTCTGAGCGTTATTGAACACCTGGATCTGGGGATCCCCACTGGAAAGATCACAGCATTGGTTGGACCTAACGGGTGCGGCAAATCCACTTTAATGAAAGGATTAGGACGCCTCATCAAACCTCGTCAAGGGGTGGTATATTTGGATGGCAAGTCGATCGCTCAGCAATCGACCAAAACGATCGCGCGTCAGCTGGGTCTACTCCCCCAAGGTCCAGTCGCTCCGGAAGGGCTAACCGTTCGAGAACTAGTGGCCCAAGGACGCTATCCCTACCAAACCTGGTTACAGCAATGGTCGAAAGCAGATGAATTAGCCGTTGATCAAGCTCTAGCTATTACAGAGATGACCGGACTGGCTGATCGATCGCTGGACACACTTTCTGGGGGGCAACGTCAACGAGCTTGGATTGCCATGACGCTAGCCCAAGACACTCGAATCCTATTGCTGGATGAACCCACCACATTTCTCGATCTGGCCCATCAAATCGAAGTCCTCGACTTGCTCAGTGAACTAAACCAGAACCAGGGGCGCACCATTGTCATGGTTCTGCATGACTTGAATCAAGCTTGCCGTTATGCCGACTGTCTGATTGCTTTACGAGAGGGCCAGATCTATATCCAGGGTTCTCCTCATCAAGTCATGAGTGAGCAGATGGTCTGGAATGTTTTTGGACTTGAAAGCCGGATTATCACGGATCCGATTGCAGGAACACCCATGTGCATCCCGATGGGGCGAAAGTTCAAGACCAGGGAGAAAAATGACTAATGACTCTGAAGAAACTCTTCAATTGCGAGTAGACCTAAAGGATCCGGAGCTATTCTTAATTCCCGATGCAGATAATAAAATCTCGGCGTGGGAGAGGAATGGTTCGGGATCACTCAGCAGCTCTTGCATGGGGAGTATTTGGTGATCTTGAATCCGTTTCAAAGGATCCATCCACTGTTAGCAATAGTATCTGCTACCGTATCGATAGCTCGTTCAATCTGTTGATGCCAGTTCTGAGTTTGTCCTCTCCAGCCCAAACGGTTCAAGAACTGTTGGCGAAACTCAGTGTTATCCAGGATCCCATGCAGATAAACACCCCAGATGTTGTCCTGCTGCCATCCGAGATTGTCTGCCAAATACGGTGTAGCTTTGGACCCAGACCAGGTGTAGCCATGATGAATCTCGTACCCCCACACCAGGCCTCCCCCGATCAGACTGACCTCCCGTTGGCCCGTGGTTTTAGCTGGCATGAGGATCGTTTGAATATCCAAGAGTCCTAAGCCTTTACTATCTCCCAATTCCAGCTGGTCAGGATCGTGAATGATCTCTCCCAACAGTTGCATCCCCCCACAAATCCCTAAGATCGGGACTCCCCGTTGAGCAGCTCGACAGATCTCAGCTCCTAAGCCGATCTCCTGCAAGTAGCGTAAGCTGGCTGAGGTGTTTTTGCTGCCGGGTAAGATGATTGCCTTAAAGGGATCTAACGGTTGGTACGTGGAAATGGGTATAACCGAAACCCCTTGCTCATAGCTCAAGGCATCAAACTCATCAAAGTTACTGATATAAGGGTAAGTAATCAGAGCAATGGGGATCGAATGGGGATCTCTGCTTGAGGTGAGTCGAGGCCGAAAGGTGTCTTCTTCAGGCAGCACGTGAGTCAGCATCGGGATCACAGCAACGGTGGGAATCCCTGTGTGAGTCTGCAGCCATTCCATCGCATCCCCTAGTAGAGCTGGATCACCTCGAAATTTATTGAGAATAAACCCCTTAATCAAGGCTTGTTCCTGAGGATCTAAACAGGCCCAGGTTCCGAACAAATCGGCAAAAGCTCCACCTCGATCAATATCCGCAACTAAGTAGACATCTGCTTCACACTCTAATGCGACCCGCATATTGACAATATCGGTGGATCGAAGATTAACTTCAGCAGGACTCCCAGCTCCTTCAATCACAACTTGATCAACTTCCTGCAACAAGCTATGGAGAGCAGATTGCACCACAGGCCAGAGCAGAGGCTTTCGCTCCATCCACCCTAACGCACTGAT
>CAZONZ010000619.1:0-2122 GCA_964581005.1 uncultured bacterium | reverse complement strand
AGCTGCTCCTGCAGAGGCTTCTTGCAAGGATCCGTCAACCCCAGTCAGCACAGGCACGCCACAGGCCATCGCTTCCACTACGGGCAACCCAAACCCTTCATATAAACTAGGGTAGGCAAACCCGATCGCCCCACCATAGAGGGCTGGCAGATCCGCATCCGGACAATAGCCCAACCAACGCACCCGTGTCAGAATAGCCGCTGGATCCCCTGGATCCCCAAGCTGGATCTGGGCAAAATGGGGGGATCCTGCTCCCACAACAACTAATTCTAGATCGGGCCAATGTGACTGGATCTGGAGCCAAGCCTGGAGCAAACCTGTCAAATTTTTGCGCGGATCCAAGGATCCCAGGGTTAGGAGATAAGGTCGATCGAGATGATAGCGTTGCCTACACACCTGTATATTTGACTCTGGCAAGGGCCGAAACCCAGGATCAATACCTGGAGGAACAACTCGGATCCGTTCTGGTGGGATCTTGCAAGCACGAGCAATTCGATGTTTAGAACAGTCAGACACCGTGAGGATCCCCCGAACCCGTCGAGCGAGGGCTGGGATCAAGATGCGATACACCCCAGCAAATTGAGGACTAAACCACTCTGGGTGATCCAACGGTGCAACATCGTGGATCGTGACCACTTGCTGAGTCACCGTCAACGGGCCTGTGTTGGCTGGACTCCAAAGCCCTTGGTCTCGACACAACCAGGGCAAGATCAGCTGTTCCCATCCATGACCAAAAACCCCTGTCAACGAGCGAGCAGGGGTTGCAACAGAGATCGATTCAGGGTAGAGATCCTGAAGCTGCTGGGTGAGTGCCCTCGCATAACGTTGGACACCCGTCAGCCGTTGGGTGCAAAAACGGCCATTGATCAGCAAGGATTTCACAACACTAGATCAGCGTCTTGACCATTGACCCAAGCAGGGATCAGAGACAATATCGAGCCCTCACGGATCAGATGCGGCGACGCACCTTGTCACGCTGGCTCACCAGAATCACGGCTCCGAGGATCAGGCCCAGAACAACGGCACCCGCCAGGATGCTGAACAAGAAATTGGCAAGGGAAGGAGTCATAGCTGTACTCGCGTTAGATCAACTCAACGTTCCCTGATCATAAAGGGATTCTGTAGCATTTGGACACCTGAAGATTGATTAACTTAGTTGGGATCTGGCCTGTTTGACCATCTGGATCAGGGTCTGGTGGGCATCTTCGGAATCCTGGAGCACATGATCGAAACCGATCCGCAACGATTGAGCTTCACCCTCGATCTGTGCCGATAGATTCATCCCTTCCGGATCGATGGCAAGCATTTGAGCTGCTGTAGCATTGAGAGCACCAGCAAAGGCTTTCGCATAGAGCAGGATCGCGTCGGCATGATCCTCATTCATATGGTTGCAAATCCGGTCACTGATCGCAGGGGTAATCGGATCGGCCATGACAATTGTCTCCTTGAACGATAAAGCTGAGGGACTTAGGTCTCACCTTTGAGATCCAAGATCTTCTGCACTATACCGCGCCATCCCCAGCAACTGCTTCCGCAAACAGATTAAGCGGCACATGCCCATAGGTTCCCACCGCTTCAGAGTCATACTCAGATTGACAGGTGACCAGCACTCCCCGATCCAGACCTCCATAGCGATCCAAATAGCAACTTCCTGTTCTGGTATTGAATTTCACATAGACTGATCCAGTGATCTCCGTTTGCAACACCTGCACAGTTTGTGCATCCTGATCCCAGTGATAGCCGAACGCTACCAAGTACTCCCCCAGAGCCTGAAATGCCTGATCAGCCGTGTCAGCGCAGATCCCTAACGTCTGATAGCTAGACTCTGCAACCAAAAGCAAGAGTGCCTGCCGCACCTGATCCAGATCAACGTGATCCAACTCAACGCGAGGGCGAGATCCGGGACAATCCACAAACACCTTGAGCAACTCACGAGCAGACGCAAGAGTCAAGAGCTCGGAGTGGGGAGAAGGGGACGAGATCGACATCAGCACACCTCATCAACAGGATCACTAGCGGGTTTCATCGTATCAAGCTCTAGACCTGATTAAGCTCATCCGGATCCAGACCCAGATCACGCAACCTCTGAGCTAACTGTGCTGCCCGTTGTTCAGCTCGATCA
>CAZONZ010000618.1:0-2130 GCA_964581005.1 uncultured bacterium | reverse complement strand
CAAACTTGCTCCCTATGCCTTCGGCAGACTTCGTCAACGGTCGCTCGCCGCTTCAACCCCAACCAAGCCTGTCGGCTATGGTTGGAGCACCGCGACGAATCTTGGTAGAACAGATCCTGAAGTGGGCAGAAATCCGTGTATGCCCTTCCCCAACAGACCTCCAGCCTCTGCAGATGGGCTGAACGGATCCGGGAATCCTTACGTTTCACCAGAGAGAAACCCTGTCATTCCTGGTAACTTGCCATCTTGCCAGGGCGAACGGACATCTTGCCTAGGCCAAGATCCATGCCCCTTTGGAGAAGTTGTGGTATGTCAAGGAGTGATCGCGTCATTCCCGGACAGATCTGACTTTTCCTTGGAGTGACGGAGTTTTGCCAAGGTGAAATCTCATATCGCTTGGGTCAATGTTGAGTTTGAGATGGAGAATTACCCATTGGAACGGGAGATTTGATCGTTGGCTTGGGAGGCACAGATCTTGACGAGGGTAAGACGATCCTTGGCTGGAGAGGGATCCATGTCGGAATTGGCGTCTTGGCTTGGGGCCTTGGAGTCTCATCGTCTTGCCTGCCCCAGATGGATCCCAGCCTGTTCCAAAGGGGTTACCTCCGCCTGAAGATCGCACCCTTGGAGATTCAGATCTCAACGATCGGTGCCATCGTTTGCCAAAATCCCCTGAGTTCGCAGAGCGGATCAACACGTTCGATTGGACATCAGTTCTGTGGAACGAGTCGGATTTCATCGCTAGTTGTGGTGGCTTAAACAACCGCGCATCAGCTGATCCCCCTAGCAACCACCCCTGACCCTGGCAGCTGGGCTACCGTTGCATCAGCCATCTGACACGACCAGAGGCTTTCCTGCCGATCAAGTTGTGCAAACTGCTCCAGCAATGACAGACCTAGCCGTTAAGCTAAACAAAGCCCTAATATTCGAGACTCTTGATCGAGCCTGGATCCAGCCTTGATCACAATCTTGATCTAGACTTGATCGATGGGTTCTGCATTACAACGTTTCCTTTTTGAAGGAGTTTCTCATGGCTCAAAAGCAGCAGTTCAAAAGTTTTGCCGACATGATCCAAAACTCAAAAACCCCGATCCTGGTCGATTTTTATGCTGCCTGGTGTGGCCCCTGCCGTCTGATGGCAGATGTTCTCGATCAGGTGAAAGCCCATATTGGCGATGATGTTGCCATCGTTAAAATTGACACCGAAAAATACCCCAAGATCGCCTCTGAATGGCAGATCCAGGCATTGCCGACGCTGATGTTATTCAAAGATGGCCAACCCATTGATCGAATTGAAGGGGTGATGCAACCCGGAGCCTTACTGCATCGGCTGCAGCAATTGGCAGTCGATCCGGCTGAGTCAACCACCCACTAAATCAAGCCATGCGGATCCTTCTAGTCGATGACGAAACCGAGCTGGTTGAACCATTAACACGCTGGTTAGTTCGAGAGGGCTATCAGGTGGATGTGAAGGGTGACGGCGAATCTGCGCTGGAACGGATCCGATCCACGCCCCATCCTTATGATCTGCTGATCTTAGATTGGATGTTGCCACGAGTGTCGGGGTTAGCGATCTGTCAAACGCTACGGGCTCAGGGGGATCCGACTCCGGTCTTGTTTCTAACCGCCAAAGATACGATTGATGATCGCGTGCAGGGCTTAGATGCTGGTGGAGATGATTACTTAGTCAAGCCATTTGAATTGAAGGAGCTCTTGGCCCGGATCCGAGCCTTGTTGCGACGCCCTCCGACCCTATTGGAGCGCAGCGATCCCTCAATCCATCCCGATCCGGGTGCTCCTGAGCCCCCTCACGATCAACGGCTCCACTGGGGCGATCTAGAGCTTGATATCGCCAATCAGGTCGCCTATCGACAGGGGCAGCCGATCCCCTTATCCCAAAAAGAATGTCAACTGCTGGCGTACTTCATGGAGCACCCCGGCCAGCTCCTCACCCACACCCAGATTTACGATCATCTCTGGCCCCCAGGCCGCCAACCCAGCAGCAATGTGCTAGCCGCCCAGATCCGTCTACTCCGCCGCAAGATCGAACCCCAAACCCAACCCGCCTCTGTCTTGATCCATACAATCTATGGCAAAGGCTATCGGCTGGGATTTGCCATTGATCCTTAG
>CAZONZ010000617.1:0-2131 GCA_964581005.1 uncultured bacterium | reverse complement strand
ACATCCCGACGCTCCCCTGACGGGAGAGCGCGGGGCTTTCGCCGCATAGCTAAAACCTGCTACTTGAGGCCAGGGTACTTCAGGGTGAGCGGCTCTCCCATCATTAGATACTCGCTTAGCAGCTTCTCCCAAGACTTCAAAATTACGGATCACCGCATCTTGGATCAATATCGCTTTGATCCCATGATGCTCTAGTTCTATTGCTTTCTGTTGAATCCCTGCGGCTAAGTTCTGGTGTTAGAAGGTTGTATGTAATTTTTGATCAATCCCTTTAACCCGGAGGCGGCTCAGCATCGATCAGCATGAACCTGAGTCAAACCATATGCGAATCCTGCTATTGGAGTCTTGAGCAATCGTTAGAATTCTAGGATCACGGCGTTCTGAGTGTTGATCCCCGACGATCCCCAGTATCCTAGAGGGAGAACTGCACCGAACCGATCGGGTTGGGATTCGAGAGTGCTTCGTCATGGATCATCAGGTCCGGAAGGGGTAAGGATCGCATCGGTTTGGGCGAAGCCGTTCTGGATAGGCGTGCGCGATACAGGTAACTCAGGAGATACCCCTCATGACTGCTGATCATTCTCCATTGGAGGAGTTGACCTTACGACAACTACGGCGTCGAGCTGCTGAGCTGGCCATTTCTCGCTATAGCCGTATGACCAAAGAGCAGTTGATCGCGGCAGTGCGCAAAGCTCAAGCCAGTCGGATCAACTTAAGTCATCCGTCAATGCCCAGTCCCCAAACCCGCGATAAAGTCGTCAGCACCAAATTCCACACCGGCGGCGTTGAAGATCAGGGTCAGCTGGCGGAAGTTGATGAATCATTAGGCGATCTGCCGGATGGCTATGGGGAAAGTCGGATCATGCTACTCCCCCGCGATCCGCAATGGGCCTATGCCTACTGGGATATTCCGAACGAACACAAGGAACGTCTGCGCCAACAAGGAGGACAACAGCTCAGCCTCCGACTCTACGATGTCACCGATCTCGATCCCACCAGCACCGATCTCGATCCCAACGAAAGTGTGCAGGAATATCCATGTGATGAGCTGGCCCGTGAATGGTATTTGCCGATTCCATTAAGCGATCGATCTTACCTGGTTGAAATTGGATATCGCACGGCAGAAGGCGATTGGTTGAAACTGGCCCGATCAGCCTCTGTGTTGGTCCCACCCACGTATCCCTCAGACTGGATTGAAGATCATTTCTTAACTGTTCCCGCCGATCAAGGCTTACAGGGCAAGACCCTCTATCAGTTAGAAGAACCGCCTCGATCAACCTTGGCTGCTGGGATCGGAGTCGTCGCCTATCGGGGAACTGAGTTACAAGGGCAGGCTGGATCAGCGGGACTCTTGCGGTTGGCCGATTCGGTGCGGACCATTGGAGCGGTTTTTGGCAGCCAGCACCTCGTGTCTCCCTATGGAACATCCTCCGATTGTGGTTGGTTTGCAGGATCCTCCGAGTTAGAAGCTGTAAGATCCTCTAAGTTGGAAGCCGTAGCAGCGATGTCTAAAACCAACACCCCTTCTGATCAGACGTCTCGCTGGGTGACTCCCTCATCGTCTGCCACTGATGCAGTGTGGCTAACGGCTGAAGCTGAATTGATTATCTATGGCACAACGGATCCGCAAGCAATCTTGACCATTTCAGGGGAGCGAGTTCCAGTCCAGTCTGATGGAACCTTTCAGTATCGATTGGCCTTTCCCAATGGGCAAGTTCATCATCCGATCGACATCACCACAACCATCCAAGCTCAGCACCGCACCCTCCGGATGGTGGTAGCCCGTAAAACGGCAGAGATCGAACTCGACACGAGTGATCTGAGTCGAGAAGATGTGATGGAAGAGTTGTTACCCTGAGCACTGATGAGCTGTTTGGCCAACTAGATTGCTCAAGCAGCCGGATTGAGAAGGGCATCCAGCAAATGATCGTGACCCTGGTTAAACCCCATGTGTGAGATGCACTCATTATGGCTGTAGGCTATCTAGCAATCGTCTTGCATGCACATCTGCCGTTTGTGCGTCATCCGGAACAGGACTTTGTTCTGGAAGAAGAGTGGCTCTACGAAGCGATCACGGAAACCTATGCCCCCCTCCTGATCATGTTTGAGAATCTGGTCCGAGATGGGATTG
>CAZONZ010000616.1:0-2138 GCA_964581005.1 uncultured bacterium | reverse complement strand
TGACTCATCGTTTTGGTACCAGACCATGTATCGAGTCCTGTCGTTTTTGAAAGTCCTCTTGAATACTTTAACGATCCCAAGTAGTGGGGTTCGGCGATGAGGAAGCCCGTGTAGGTATTCAGGTCACAGTGGGCCGTGGAGGGCTTGGAAGGGAGTCGGATGGCAGTGCTCCAGGTGTTGTTCAGCGGTGATCTGGATGATCATCATAATTAGACCTTCTTTGTCAATGCGTAACTCCTATCATGATGCATAGTCTGAAAACGGTCTCATATAGTAACCATTACATAAGCTCTTCTCTGAGATCCAGGGCGATCCCTAAGTTGTTGTCGAGGAACTTCCAGGGATTTAAGCGATCACTTTAGCCCGCTGCAGATGCTTGACGACATGCCCCGTCAACTGATCACGCAGATCTTTTGTTGATCGAACGAGTAAGTAGCTGCTTGGATCTAGATCAAACGGGAAACGTCCGCCAAACTCATCTCGGTGCAGATGAACTAGCAAAATCTGATCAGGCCGCTTCGATTGTAAGGCGTATCCCACTTCGACACAGACTTGAGGGCTAGGGATCGGTTGCAGATGAGGGTGATCTAATGCTGAGACTGGGGTGACATCCGCAACAACTAGCAATGACTGTTTCAATTTGCGTGTTAAGCCTGCGTCGATCCGGATCACGCCCTCTTGGGTTTCCAGAATGGGTTCTAGCTGCAGGGGCATGAGTGGATCTTGTTTGCGATTGATCGCTTCCAGGATCTGGGCAAGGGATTTTTCGATCGCGTCGGTTGATTCGCGGTAGTAACTCTGGCCACAGAATACAATGGTGGGTTCAGTATAGGTCAACGTATTGCGCTTATTGAAATACATCTCCCGACTGATCAGATCGAGATTGGAGATGCTGTAGGCTCCACTGCCTTCAATGTAAAACTCAATCAGTTCTCCTTCCATGTAGCGCTGGAACCATTCCGATCGTTTGACCTGATCCAAATCGTCAAGCAGATCAGCCCGCATCCCTGTTTTCAGCAGTCCAGTCCGGCTGAGTCGCAGATCAGGGGGAGCAGCTTGAACTTGAGCAATCGAAAGGACCGAGTCGAGGTACCAGGCTTTGAGCACAATAATGGCCATATCCGGATCTCTCAGGACAGGAGGATCTGCCCCTACCTTATCAACATCTTCCGCAAAAAACATCCATCGTTACAGTGATGGGGAGAGAGGTGATGGGGAGAGAGACGTTCGGGTTTAGACGTGAAAGAAAGCGTGGTCAGGATCACTGCCGTATTCCTTACGGTTAGGGCTTAAGATCCAGTTGGCTGAGTGGTTCGAGCCTGATGGATCGAGGGTACTACTGATGTTCCTGTTTTTATCTAAACTATTGCCTCTGTTGGTGTATCCGTTAGGGTTGACGTCGCTGCTGTTGGTGCTGGCGATCGTGATGCTGGGATTTCGTCAGATCAAGTTGGCTGGGAGCACAGTGTTGATGGCGTTTTTGATCCTATGGCTCTTCAGCACAGGGTTTGTTTCGCAGCGATTGGTGGCTTCGTTGGAACATCGGTATGATTCGACGGATCTGCCCCCAACGGCTGAAGCTATCGTGATCTTGGGTGGGTCAACCTATGCGCCGCAGGATCCCCGACCTGGAGTTGAAGTCAATGATGCTGGGGATCGACTGATCTACGGGGCTCGATTGTTCAATGCTGGGAAGGCTCCTGTAGTGATCCTGAGTGGGGGGCGGTTGGACTGGGATCGAGATCCGGAATCGCTGGACTCGGAAGCTGCCGATATGGCGGTGATCGTTGAGGCTTTGGGGGTTCCAGAATCCGCCTTGATCTTGGAGCCCAACTCGCGCAATACCTACGAAAATGCGGTGAATGTCCAATCGATCCTGGAGCAAGCTGAGATCAACTCATTTTTGCTGGTGACTTCCGCGATGCATATGCCCCGATCGATGCTGATCTTTCAGAAACTGGGACTGGATCCGATCCCCGCCCCAGCTGATTTTCTGATTGCTCACGCGGATCTGGACGCCCACTATGGCGAAAAAGCTTTGCTCGATCTCCTGCCCGATGCCCGAAATTTGGAACGATCCACTCGCGCTTTGAAAGAATATTTAGGGATCCTGGTCTATTTTTTGAAGGGGTGGATCT
>CAZONZ010000615.1:0-2153 GCA_964581005.1 uncultured bacterium | reverse complement strand
CAAGCGATTGCTCAATCCCTCAAACACGAGATCCCCTATCGAGAGAAACCCTCTCAACTGTCGTTAGGGCCTCAAGCTCTGCTGATCTTGCTGTGTTTAAGTGCCATTGTGATGGGAAGCTGGCGTTTAGCTCAAGCTGAATCGATCAACTGGAACAGTTTTAGCTTTGGTGTGGCCTGGATAGTCTACAACTTGACTCTCTTGATCATTAGACCTCCAGGCTTCGACTTTAAGATTTGGCCGTGGGTTCGAGATCGTTGAGCACATCCATCGTGATCCACTTCTGAAATCACAGACAGATTCGACAGGATCACTTAGCCCCAGATGATCCTACCAAGCGGCCTTGAGGATCTCCATCTTGAGTAAAACGGAAGAAGAGATAGTCATCCATAAAGGTTTGCTCACCCAAGACATGATCAATGCATCCCTGTTTCTGAGCAAGCTGACCGATCTGAACCGCTTCTTCGCGAGTAACCTGAAGATGATCCACAAGCCAGGTGACCGCTTCCGAGGCAATAAAGGATGTCTTGAAAACCCGGATCCCCCAGCGATTATTTGAGATCGGAAGCTTGCCAGAGGAGCGCATCTGATCGCAAAGAGCAACCAAAGCGTCTTCGTAAGGGAACATTTTCACCCCAGCATGATGAATACAGATCCGATAGCCTTTGGGGGTTTCTAACAGCAAGCAGAGCTCGTCCGGATGCTGAGGATGATCAACCCGGTGACGGTAGCTTTCCATCGCGGCTCGTTGATTCATCCAAATAAGATTGTCAAAGTAAAAACCTTTCTGATCACGCTTGATCCCGATTGAGATCGGGGCATTGGGGGACTGCACGCCGCAGTATTCAACATCGTGGAGGGTGATCAACATGGGATTACCTGTGTCTACCTAAGCTTGTTTCCCATTTAAGCCAAACCGACTGAGATCAGCCAGAACTTCACCTGAGAAGAGCAATAGAGTTTCCTGATCGCAGCATCGTCTTGAGATCGCCAATGTTCACCCTGAAGCCTGGAAAACCTGCAACACCCCAACCTTGAGAGTTTGTCTACCCTTCTGGGGTATCAAGGATCCGGGGCACCTTGAAGAACTGATCCACCCGTTCCGGAGCATTACTCAAAATGGCTTCTAGGTCTGGAAAGGGATCCACTTCGTCCGGTCGAGTCGGCTGGGACACCTCCAGGATATGGAAAGTGGGATCAACATCGGATGTATCGAGTTCCTGCAGTTGCTCGACATAGGCAAGAATATCTGCAAGTTGGGCCGTCAATTCTTCTTCTTCTTGGGGGGTCAGCTCCAACCGGGCCAAGTGAGCCACATGCTGAACTTGATCTCGATCCATCATGGTGATTCAACTCCTCGGAGGCCAACACAGATCTGGGCAGTAAGTCTAGTTAGGGAAACGTACTCATTAAGGATACCTGCTGGTTTGCTTAACCGAGTTGTCCGATTAACTAAGCCTAACTCCAGGTTAGTATAGCTCCAGATTAGCCCGTCCTGTTGTCTTGAGCCAGTTTTGGGCCTCAATGTAGTTATTGGGCGCGATCCGGATGGCCTGGATCCAGTACTCTGCTGCTTCGTCAAACAAGGCTTCGGCATCTTCTGCATTTTCGGATTCTTTCGCTTGTTCTCCCTGATAATGCAAGATCACAGCGATATTGTTGAGAGCGGAGCACAGCTGAGGATTGAGATCGAGAGCTTGTTGGTAGTGATCGAGAGCAGTAGGTAGATCGCCATTACTCTGATGGATCAGACCCATGTTATAGAGGATGTAGCTCTTATCATCGGGGTTTTCTTCCAGCTTCAGGGCTTCCTGGTAGTTACTGAGAGCTTCGGCGTACTCCCCTTCCGATTGAGCTGACATGCCATCGCGGTAGTAGGCAAACGCTTTCTTCTGATCCTGGCTCACCCCCGGCATCACCTTCAGGATCAGATCGGCGACAACCGTAAAGGTTTTATCAATAAAGTTGTCGTTTTTCATGCTGCGTGGCATCGGGATCCTCCAGGCAAGGGTGTGTAACTATCCATCTTGTGTTCTAGCATCAAACGGACGCCCCTTCACCAACCTTTGCGACTCTGTTTGCGACTCTGTTTGTAACTCTGTTTGCGACTCTGTTTGCAACTCTGATCACTTGATTGCTGCTCATGGGATTGC
>CAZONZ010000614.1:0-2162 GCA_964581005.1 uncultured bacterium | reverse complement strand
GGTGGGGATACCGGGAGTGGCAGCAGGGGTTGGGGGGTGATCCTGGGCGATCCATTGCGGGGGGGTGGTCAGCATAACTGCGCCGCCGATGCCAAGCATGCCGAGAAGGAGAGTTGACCATGAAGTTTGCATCTGCCGATCCCTGCTGATCAAGTTGATAGGTGAAGAGGCTCCTGCAGCTACTCTAGTGCCATGATTAGCTGATCGGCAAATCCTTGAGCGATCCAGGAAATTTCAGGCTGATCAGAGATCGTGTGCGAATTGCCCAATGAGTTCTAAGAAGGGTTGCAAATCGTTAAGAGAAGGGGCTGGTTGGATCCTACTAATGTCCAAAACTGATGGCTGAAAGCTAGCACTGGAGTTGATCAGGAAGATATATAGAGAGATTGAACTGCGATGAGATTGGTAACGAACGGATCCTTCCTCTTGCACAGAAGCAGCAGACCTCGTAACCTGGAAAACAATCTTGACCCCCTCAACCTCCAGCTTCAAGGCCCATCGGTCTTCTGTCGGCCTGCCAGATGCCGCCTTTCCCCTATGAAACACTTCTTGACCCCTGCCCAACGGATCCACAAACTCCCTCCCTACGTTTTTGCTCGCTTGGATGAGCTCAAAGCCCGTGCCCGTGAACAGGGCCTTGATCTGATCGATTTGGGCATGGGCAATCCGGATGGTCCAACTCCCGCTCCTGTAGTGGAAGCGGCTCAGCGTGCGATCCAGGATGCGGCCAATCATGGATATCCTCCGTTTGAAGGGACTCTCAGTTTTCGGCAAGCGATCACGGATTGGTATTATCGTCGCTATCGGGTGGAACTGGATCCGCAGGGAGAAGCCTTGCCGTTGCTGGGATCGAAAGAAGGGTTGACCCATCTAGCGCTGGCGTATGTGGATCCGGGGGATCTGGTGCTGGTTCCGAGTCCAGCGTATCCGGCTCATTTTCGCGGTCCTCTGATTGCAGGGGGCCAGGTCTATCCAATGTTGATGCGGCCTGAACGGGATTGGTTGATCGATCTAGAGTCGATCCCGGCGGAAGTGGCTCGACAGGCGCGGGTACTGTATTTCAACTATCCCAATAATCCGACGGCAGCGGTGGCTCCTCGATCCTTTTTTGAGCAGATCGTAGCTTTTGCCCAAGCCCATGACCTGATCCTGGTGCATGATCTGTGCTATGCCGAGCTGGCCTTTGATGGGTATCAGCCGACAAGTTTACTGGAGATCCCTGGGGCGAAGGACCTGGGGGTTGAGTTTCACACGATGTCGAAGACTTACAACATGGCCGGCTGGCGGGTTGGCTTTGTGGTGGGCAATCGGGAGATCATTCAAAGTTTGCGCACCCTCAAAACGAATCTAGATTATGGGATCTTTGCGGCGATCCAGGCGGCGGCGGAAACGGCGTTGCGCTTACCCGATGACTATTTGCAGATCGTCCAAACTCGTTACAGCACTCGGCGGGATTATTTGATCGAGCGGTTAGGGCGGTTGGGTTGGCAGGTAGCTCCGACCCAGGCCACGATGTATCTCTGGATCCCCACCCCTCGACTCACTGATGGTAGTGCTGAAGGATCCACGGATTTTGCCCTGCGAGTCCTGGAATCCACGGGTGTGGTGGTCACGCCTGGAAATGCCTTTGGGGAAGGCGGAGAGGGCTACATTCGGATCAGTCTGATTGCGGACTGTGATCGGTTGGGAGCAGCTATCGATCGTTGGGAGCACGCTGGGATCTGTTTTCAGCCTGGGTGTTAGGGAGGATTTCCTGACTCTCCCCCCCTCAGTATTGACCGAAGCGCTACCCGATCTCGCCTTAGTAAACTTCACCTGATTCCAAGAAAAAGTCAGCTCTGACCAGACATAACATGATGATTCCTTGAAATAGTGTCATGGCTCCAGGGAGGGATAGATCTTGGCCTCAAACGCCGAGTTCACCCTGGCGAGATGGGAAGGTCACCGGGAATGACGCAATCTTTCCAAGGTGAAACTCAAGGACTCCAGGATCATTTCAGCCATCAGACCACGAGATTGATCCATCTGGGAAACAGAACTCAACCTCCTGAACATCAGTCAGTCCTTCCATCGAATCCCGCATGGGGTTTGGATCCTGGGGTTATCCCTCGCTAAGCTGGATCCGTTCACATGGGGCAGGGTCAACAATGGTTCAAACACAT
>CAZONZ010000613.1:0-2177 GCA_964581005.1 uncultured bacterium | reverse complement strand
GTCAACACCACTTCAGCTTGTAGATCGTGCCGCTTCTTCAGCTCCAATCGATCGATCTGAGTGGGTAAAACGGAAGCAGCCTCAAACACTGATTCCGGGAATGACTGAGGCAGATCATATTTACAACAGACCAGATCCACATCGATTGAAGCATCTGGAGTATTCCCAAGAATCTTGCGCACGATCCCTAACGGTGGCAAATTCGCCAGCGGATAGCGATGGATCTCGATGTAAGCGTATTTACCATCATCCTCAGGCACGAGCGTTTCCGCCCCAACCCCTGGATCGAGATCTTCTTGCTCCAAGGCAGCCAAGACACCTGGTGCTGACGGATTGGCTTGATCGGCTAGGGCTAACCCTGCACTGGGGTCATTCGGTTGCAAGATCTCCAATTCAAAGAGCAGGCGATCGTCCAGTGGTGCAGCTTTGAAATGGTTAGATCCTTGATGTTTGAGTTGGCCGACGATCGTGGGATTGGCCCGTTCAATCACGGCAGCGACTTCGCCTTCTGGGCTGCGGTTGCGCTTGCCATCCTTCGTGATCCGGGCGATCACTTGATCTCCATTCCAGGCTCCCTGCAGATTGGTGCCATGAATATAGACATCTTCAACCCCTGGCTCATCCCGGATCGCAAAGCAAAATCCTTTACTAGAGCACCGCAAGCGTCCGATCACCAGGGAGTCATTGGTGCGGCGGCGATATTGAGAGGTATGAGGCACCTGCTCAATAAACCCAATCCGGACCAATCCATCCAGCGCGATCTGTAACTCTACCTGCTGATCAGGTTCCGTCAGATTCAGAGATTGTTGCAAGTGCTCCAATTCAATCGGAATCTGAGGAGAATTTGAGAGGAAATGTTCGAAGAGATGAGGAACAGAAAACTGCATGCGTGATCTCAATCAACACGATTAGATAAAAACGGCAAGTACTCAAGCAACAATTTACAGGGCAATCAACACTGCGATCAGGATGAGGAGGGACTTACGCGCGATGGCCGGTGACGATAAAGGCAACCCGTTGGCCAATATTGGTGCTGTGATCGGCAAGGCGCTCCAGATAGCGTATCATGAGCAGCATCAATAAGACGGGTTCGATCGGGCCTTTCAGATCCGTTTGCTGCGCCAAGGTTTTGTAGAGGCTGGAGTAGTCATCATCAACAGCGTCATCTTCACCTTTGATCCGCAAGCCTAAATCAGCATCCAGATCGCTCAGGGCCGCTAAGCTATGACTGAGCATCCGCTGACACCGCTGCATCATCACCTGGATCTGACAGAGTTCCGGTGGGGGAGGATACAACGCCATCCGCATGGCTAACTCCGCCAGATCTTTAGCATAGTCGCCAATGCGCTCAATATCTCGCACTAATTGCATTAAGGTGCTGATCAGGCGTAGATCACGGGCCACAGGCGCACGCAGAGCGATCACCTCGATACAGTCTTGCTCGATCTGGCGATAGAAGCGATCAATTTGCTTATCTTGGAGGATGACGCGATCGACAGCCGCCAGATTTTGCTCAAACAGAGCCTGATGAGCCATCGTGACGGAAGACTCGGTCAGAGCCCCCATCCGGAGCACATCCTGCTGTAAGCGCTTGATCTGAAGTTGAAGTTCGGCCTGCCGCATTGCCAAGACCTACCGCCTGCCCAAATCCAATGAGGTGCCCAAGGGGTTCGATCGCTCACGATTTCTCGCTGCTTTGAGATCTGCAGAAGATCGCTACGATCTAGATCTCTTAAGTCTACTAAGTCTACTGTGACGGATCTGGCTCGTAAAGTTGAGAGGGGAAACGGTAAAGATTGAGTTAAGTGACGATCTTGCCACTCCGATCCAGAGAACTTGCTAGCGATCTCGGTGGGATGAAAGCAGAAAGCAGTCCAAAGGTCTTCAGATCATCAGATCAGGGGTCAAAAAAGTTCACGAGTTCAGATCGTCTCCACTCCAACTCAGCCTCAGGCTAGGGTGGCAGACTCGGACAGATCGAAACAAAATCAATTCCTGTAGATCCAGGTTAGCGTCCAACCGTAACTTCAAAGTTTAAGGTGAAGTTTGAGAAGGCTGACTCTGCTCCTGGCTTGGGTTGCCCCTGCAGCTGTAATTGATAGCGTCCTGGATCGGGAAAGATCACCTCAGCGCCAGGGATCCCTCGATAGCGTTCAGCATCAAAGGCTTCTAGCTCT
>CAZONZ010000612.1:0-2177 GCA_964581005.1 uncultured bacterium | reverse complement strand
ATCGCCCGATCATGCAACGCCTTGTCCCTGGCTGGGGAGAAGTGTAGACTTTTACAAATGCTGTGGAATGCTACCGAATCGCCTGATCGGCCAAACCTAATCCAGCAGGGATCTGGAGACTCGACAGGAGTGCAGCAGGGGGTTGTTTGTAGGGCCAAGCAAACGCATGACGGAAGGCAGCTGCCTGACAAGCTTGGAGTTGCTCAAAATCAATAATATCCAAGGTCAGCAAGTTTTCGTACTCAAAGGGTAAGCGGACATTGTGGAGTCCAGCATTATCGGTACAGATCGCAATATCCACCCCGGCTTCAAAGCACCGATCAAACACAATCTTGAGGGGATCGAGGTTCGCAAGGGTTCCTGTTTTCACATAGGTTGTGGGGCAAACTTCCAAACATTGTTGCCGCTGGGCAAGCTGGGGTAATAGTTCTGGGTAGTGCAAAGGGATCTGGATCCCATGACCGATCCGGGAGACATAGGGCAAAAGATCAGGGTAACATCCATCCAAAGTTTCATAGAGATGGGCTGTTGTTTTCAAGCCACGAGCCAAAGCGTATTTGTAAAGCTCAACCCAGGTTGGCATCCGTTCAACATAGGCTTTATCGCCCCCTGCGAGATCAATGCCACAGACAAATTCGGAACTTGCCGCAAGATCGACAATGGCTCGATTGATGTCATCGGATAGACGGGAGTGCATACAGAGGATCTGGCTGGTCACAATCGGGTATTCAGTTTGGTCGATCGCTTGACCCACAACTTCTACAACTTGAGCCATTTGTTTGAGCCGATCTGCTTCATCTAAATGAGGATCAGTGCGGAGATAAGGGGTGTAACGGATCTCTAGATAGGCTAGATCTTCAAACACATAAGCCCCCCGAAGGAGGCGATAGATGAAATAAGGTAAGGTCTCAAGGGTTTGGACACTTTCGACTAAGGTATGGAGTTCCAGGTAGTCGTCCAGACTCTGGCGGGGGCGGGTGTAGAATTCTTCAAACGGAGGATAGGTGGGATAGGTCGCAGCCAGTGGTGAATGTTGACGGTGGAGATAGCGCCACAAGATCCTGGGTACCACAGATCCACCCAGATGGCGATGAAGCTCAGCATGGAGTGCCATAGTTCCCCCAATTGATCAACCTAGAGAGCGATCCAGCTAAGGATAATGGCTTGATCGTAGCCTCTGGTTTGGGAATCTGGACGGCAAAAAACTGCTTTCTTGGGTAGGGTTTCCCCACCTAAGCTGACTTGATTTGGACGGATTGACCGGATCGAATCTTTTTAGTAGGCAATCTCTAGCGTGACACTGGCCGTGACAGCTTGATCGCCTCCGATCACAGGGGTGGGTGCGCGCTCAGCTGCACGAACCGAGGCTACCTGGGCTAAGGGTACCGGAGGTGGAAATGAATTGTTGGTATTGACCTGGATCCGCTCGATCGACTGGACGGAAAAATTCAAGGCAGACAACACCACTTGGGCTTGAGTTTGAGCATCCTGAACGGCCAATTGCAGCGCCGCTTCCCGACCTTGTTGGATCGCTTCTGGAGTTGCCTCAAATTGCACGGACTCAACGACACTGGCTCCAGCTGCAATCGCTTGATCGAGCACCTGACCCGCCTGTTCGATCGGAACCTTGAATGCAACTGAATTTTGGCCGCGTACCCCAACCTGCTTGGCTTGACCACTTTGATAATCGTACTGAGGATTGAGGGAAATCCCTGTAGTTTTGAGATTCTCAACTTGCAACTCTCGTAAGCGGGCAACCAGTTGATTGGATTGGTTTGCAACCTTCTCCTGAACCTCTTGAGCCGAAGTGCCATTGATCAAAACCCCCAATCGGATCGAGGCAATCGCGGTGGTCACATCCACAGTTCCCTGACCACTCACGGTAATGATCCGCGACTCTCGCTGATCTTGGGCCACCACTGGGCGGCTTAACCATCCCCCCCAACTCACAGTCGCAATCGTCACCAAAACTACTCCCCAGATCAACCACGTTTTCCGATCCAGAGCCCAATCCCCGATCTGAGCCAGGATCGGACTGTGCTTCATGATCTCCAACTCTGATCCATTTAAGTTGTGCATCGGTCGTTCCTCTCATAACCTCGCAACCATCTCCTCATAGCCTAACGGACCCCAGTTTTGATCCTCAGATCTGATCAAAAATAGTAACGAAGAGAGAT
>CAZONZ010000611.1:0-2187 GCA_964581005.1 uncultured bacterium | reverse complement strand
AGGCTCAGCAACAGAGTGAAACAGAACGGATCGCTAAGGAGCAGGCTCAGCAACACCTGGATCGTTTGGCGCAACGGTTACGAGAGTTGGGCATAGATCCCGATCAGGTGTAACAAAAAAACTGTGGAATGAAAATCTGAGTTTCCATAGGTCTTGTTAAAACGATCTCAAAAGCTCAGGAATCTGGCTGGGGCGATCTGCGATCTTCACCCCTACAGCCTGGAGTGCTGCAATCTTTCGTTGAGCCGATCCGGTAGGCCATTGAGATGCTTCAGCGATCTTGAAAGAGGTGGAACTGAGTAGAGCTTGCAAGGTTTGGCTTTCGGCAGGATTGATCACGGCTCCAGCATGACCCATACGCATCCCCTCAGGAGCTGTGATCCCAGCAATATAGGCCACAACTGGCTTATCGAGACCTTCGGCAATATGGTGAGCCGCTTCTTCTTCGGCACTACCGCCAATTTCACCCACTAGCACGATCGATTGAGTTGATTCATGCTCCTCCAACCATTGTAACCACTGCGGCAGTGAGGATCCCATCATCAGATCCCCTCCGATCCCCACACAAACCGATTGACCCATTCCGGCGTGAGTCAAGGCAGCCGCCACTTCAAAACTGAGGGTACTGCTTCGACTAATCACACCAACGGATCCTGGTTGATACAAAAAAGGAGGATAGATGCCCAACAGAACCTCGTCGGGAATGATCAGTCCTGCAGAGTTGGATCCGATAATAATGGTGTCGGATTGTTCAGCAGCTTGGATCAGACGGATCATGTCGAGAGGGGGGACCCCTTCTGAGATCACAATCAAGTAGCGGATCCCAGCAGCAATCGCTTCTAACCCTGCATCAAGGATTGTGGGCGCAGGATTGAATAAGATGGACACATCGATCGGGCCTACCTGATCAATCGCTTGTTCGACTAAATCAAAGAGTGGGATCGGAGCTAGATCAGAAGTGGGCTTGGGGTCGAGGGGAGTGCCTCCTTCTCCTGGCATGACTCCTGCAACGACATGAGTTCCGTACTGTTGCATCCGGCGGGCGTGGAACTGACCCATTGGGGTAGTGATACCCTGGATCAGAACTTGACTGTTGGCATGAAATTCCATAGAGATCCTGCTGAGGAGAAGGGCAAAACGGAGGGAGCACGTTGGAGAAGGTCTAGCCAGCGAACGTCTTTCAGTCTAACGTGGCTGATTCATCCAGACGATGGATCGGGTGCAGTTGGGGTCCGAAGTTCGGTAGGATTGAGGCACCAGTGGTGGGCTTTTGCATATATGTAGGATCTGGCCTCAACATGACCTCAACTGAGTTTGATAAACCGATCACCAGCGCTACGGAACTCTTGAAACGCTATCAGGCTGGCGAGCGCGATTTTGAGTCAGCCAACTTGTTTGAAGCAGATCTTAGCAAGCACGATCTGCATGGGATCAATCTGTTTGAAGCATTTCTCAGTAAAGCCAATCTGTGTGAGACCAGTCTCTGGCTTGCCGATCTGAGTGGAGCAATCTTGGGGGGCGCGGATCTAACCGGAGCGAACCTGAGTGGGGTCAATTTGCGAGGGGCCAACTTGAGTGAGGCCAATTTGACGGGAGCCGATCTGAGTGGTGCCAATTTAACGGAAGCCAATCTGTTTGTGGCTAACCTGTCTGGAGCCGATCTAAGCGGTGCGGATCTCTGGGGGGTGACCTTGTGGCGGGCCAATCTCAAGGGAGCGATCCTGAGTAAAGCGGATTTGCGGGGGGTGGATCTGCGATCGGCGGATTTGAGTGGAGCCAACTTGAGTGAGTCGAATTTGTGGTTGGCCTTTCTGAATCGGGCGAATTTAAGTGGGGCCAACTTGAGTGAGTCCAATTTGAGTGAGGCCGATCTGAGTGAGTCCAATTTGAGTGAAGCAACCCTGTGGGGAACCTATTTGAGTAAAGCCAACCTCAGTCGCTCGGTGCTGAAGGGCGCGGATTTACGGGCGGCGGATCTACGGGCAGCTAACTTGCGGGGAGCGAATTTGCAGGCAGCGAATCTATGGATGGCGTATCTCTGGTGCGCGGATCTGAATGGAGCAAGTTTAGTGGAGGCCAATTTGGACCGAACAACGCTGTGGGGATCGATGTTTGATCGCAAGACTCGGTTTGATGCCAATGTTGATCCCTTAAGCCGAGGGATGCGGCGCACGAAATAAACCCCAA
>CAZONZ010000610.1:0-2191 GCA_964581005.1 uncultured bacterium | reverse complement strand
GGCTGCTGAAAGCCCGCGCTCTATCGCTTAGCGATGAGCGTCGGGTAGTTTACGTTAGGTTCAAGCCACCGTTTCAGAATCAGCTGCAACACTGACAAAGTCGGGATAGGCCACGTTACCGTGCTCGCCGATATCGAGACCTGCGATCTCCTCTTCCACACTAGCTCGGAGTCCGATCGTGGCTTTGAGGGCAAAGAACAAGCCTAAACAGGTGAGGAAAGGCCAGAGGAAATAGGCAAGAGCCCCAACAATTTGAATACCAAACTGGCTGAAGGCCATTGGTGCATAGTTAGCGTTGGCAAAAAATGGGAGCCCAGTGGCTAATACTCCCCAGATTCCACAGGTGCCGTGTACAGAGACAGCTCCGACTGGATCATCGACTTTGAGTACAGTTTCGATGAAGAGCACCGAAGCCACAACCAACACCCCTGCGATCGCGCCAATGATGATCGCGGCAGGTGGGCCAACACTGTCACAGGGAGCGGTGATCCCAACCAGTCCAGCCAAAACACCGTTGCCTGCAAAGGTCATATCGGGCTTCTTGAAAATGGCCCAAGCGGTAAACATGGCCCCGATTCCACCGGCTGATGCAGCCAGGAAGGTGTTGGCGGCGATCCAACCAATATCAGGGGCTGCTGTTGTGGTGGATCCGGCATTAAACCCGATCCAACCCAGCGTCAGGATGAAAATGCCCAGCATCCCGATCGGCAAGTTATGACCTGGGATCGCTCTAGGTTCACCATCCGGACCATACTTACCAGTACGTGGACCTAGAACCAATGCCCCTGCTAGAGCTGCAGCTCCCCCGACTAAGTGAACCACTCCCGATCCTGCGTAGTCAAGATAGCCAAGGTTTTCCAGCCAGCCTGCGGTGCCACCGTTGTAGTCCCCGAACAGACCATTCCAGGCCCAACTGCCAGAGATCGGATAGATCACACCGGAAATGATCCCAGAGTAGACCAGATAAGCCGGAAAGCGAGTCCGCTCAGCCATGGCTCCAGAGACGATCGTGGCGGCTGTGGCAGCAAACACCATTTGGAAAATGAAGAAGGTGAAGGGCCAACCGTCTTGAGTGCCAGCTGCATCGCTAGCCGTAGACCAGCTAAAGGCAAACCAGCTTAACCCGAAGAAGCCCTGGCTGGCTCCAAACATCAAGCCAAACCCAATGAACCAAAAGGCACAGGCCCCCATCGAGAAATCCATCAGGTTTTTCATCATGATGTTGGCCGCATTTTTGGCACGGGTAAACCCTGACTCGACCATGGCAAATCCCGCCTGCATGAAAAAGACGAGACAGGCCGCCACAGTGGTCCAAACAATGTTGGCGTTGTACTGGACTGTGTCAGGGCTCAGCTCGTCTTGAGCCAAGGCTGGAACTTGAGTCAGGATCAGCCCCAGGGCTGCAGCTCCGGCCAAACTGAGGCTCCAGCGTTTGATCCACCGGAGCGCCTGCGGATTGAGTATGGATTGTTGCGCAATACGTTGAGTAACACGTTGACTAACACTCTGATTCATCGAGTTCATCGAATTGACCTATCCTTGATGACGTCACACATCAGCTCAGCAAGCCCAAGCAGGGAGAGATGCACGCGACATCCTCCTCCGTCTGGCTTCTCGTCCTCCTGACTTCAACCGTGAGCCTAGGGTGACTCCGGTCAAGCCGAGAGATCAGGTAATGTCTAGAGAGCATCCTGATTCACTTCACCGGTACGGATCCGAATCGTTTGCTCCACGGGTGAGATGAAGATCTTGCCATCGCCGATTTCGCCGGTGCGGGCTGCAGCGACCAGTTTCTCCACCACAGCCTCGACCAGATCATCTTCGACCACGATCTCCACTTTGAGTTTTTGGAGAAACTCAACCGTGTATTCGGATCCTCGGTAGCGTTCGGTCTGCCCCTTTTGGCGGCCAAATCCGCGCACTTCACTCACGGTCATCCCAACAATTCCCGCGTTGACAAGGGCGATCTTGACCTCGTCGAGCTTAAAGGGGCGGATCACTGCCTCGATCTTTTTCATGGACCTCCCAACACCGCGCCTGATTTCCGCTAAGTTGTATCACTGGCAGGAGGGAGCTTTTGTAACAGCAGTTACACTTTCGCCGAAGCCATCACGTGAACTATCACTGGTGAGAGCCACCGTCAAGGACGCTAGATTGGATCGGGGTTAAGGATTGGCAAAAAATCGATCTG
>CAZONZ010000609.1:209-2193 GCA_964581005.1 uncultured bacterium | reverse complement strand
TTGCTGCCTGAACGTGCAGGATCCCCACAGAGGCAAGAGCATCTATCGGATCTGCTTATTTGGAGCGTCATCCTGAGGTTTCTCTGTCTGAGTTGATCAACAATGGGATCCGATTGGTGTTGGAACAGGATGCTGTGTTACCTCGGCAGCTGGGTAGTGCTAGGAACAAATTAAAAATTGTTTCTGAGGATGAAGACTATCTCGAAGATTTTAGAGAGTATCTGGGATGAAATTGCTGCTGGATACTCATGCTTTATTGTGGTTTGTGCTTAGGGATCCCCATCTCAGTGCAGGGGGGCAAAGTGCAATTGCTAATCCTGACCATCAAATACTTATAAGCGTTGCAAGTCTTTGGGAAATTGCTATCAAAATCAGCACGGGTAAATATATTCTTGCGGATCCGTTTGAGCCTTTTTGGTCTGCGCTATTGATCTATTCGTTGAACTCCATAATGATCTAATATGGCATCTGCACTTACAATCGGCAGCTTCTCAATCAAGCACTGGGCAACAATAAGACGATCAAAGGGATCCCGATGGTGTAGAGGTAAAGATTCAACAAAAGTTACATGAGCTAGCTCTATTTTCAATAAATCAAATGAATTGATAGTTAACTCACGCGCAAGGAAGGTTGCAGCAGGCTCTCCAAGATCTAGCTTCTTCAATCCAGCTTTGATGGCGATTTCCCAACAACTTGCTATACTCACAAGTTTTTGATTTTTCGGATCTTCGATGATGTTTTTGACTGGCGGTAATAATTGTGGATCATCGGACAAAAACCAGAGCAGCGCATGAGTATCGAGTAATATCTTCACTCCATATACTCCCTAAAGTCTTCTAAAGGTTCATCAAAATCAGGAGCGATATGAATCTTTCCTTTAGCGCTACCTGATGTGCATGGCCACTGTTGTTTGATCTCTGACGGAGAAGAACGGGCTAACTTGGCGATAGGTATACCATTTTCGGTAATCACAATCTCATCTCCGATAGACAAGCTGTGCAGGAGTTCTGGCAAGGTTGCTTGTGCCTGTTGCAAGGTGATGGTGGTCATTTCGGGATCCCTTGAGGGGGTATTGAGATTTGTGTACTACGTTAGCAATTTTATGATCTGAGTGGGGAGGAGAATAAGGGATCCCGCCCAAATTGCCGCCGTCACCGGACTCACCCAAGAGCAAATCCGGCAACTGCAAAACTAGGGATCCCTCAGTCTCGTACACCCAGGGATCCAGGTGCTTGCCGAGGTTACGGGATGATGATTGTCCCTCCATTGTTGACGATATCCACATTAACTAGATTGCTGAGGTTGGGTGCTCGGACAGTGCCACTACTGGACACTTCAATCCTTGAGCCAGGAACAGTATTTAGTGTGGTTAAGGATGGCAAGTCAATTAAACTGCCTGCCCCAGTAGATGACAGAACAACTGTTGACCCAGTTCCTACTGCCGTGATTTGAGTGACGCCACTCAGGTTAACCACACCGCCGTTACGGGCACGAATATCTAAACTCCTAAAGCTGCCTTCAGGATTATTGATCGAAGTCAAGCCAGAGAAGGTCAACTGACTACCCAGACCATTCGCTTCAAAAGTATTGCCATTAGGTCGATAGTTCGTAATTGCTGCTGGAATTGACTGATTAATCCCACCGGAGACAAAAAGGCTAGTTCCCTCGATATTGTTCAGTCCATTTAGATCGGCATTTTTGCCATTGAGCGTGATGCTACCAAATCGAAGACTTGTGATTTGAGCAGTATCAATTTGTCCTCCAGTCGAACTGATTTCAAGAGATACACCAGACAATGTCTGCAGCTGAGGAACTTGGACGGTGCCTCCATCTTCTGAGCTTATTGATGAGCCTTCAACCACTGCTAGATTTTGGAGGCTAGACAGATTGATGTTGCTACCTAAACCATTGCTCGATATTCTAACAGTCGACCCAGTTCCTACTGCCGTGATTTGAGTGACGCCACTCAGGTTAACCACACCGC
>CAZONZ010000609.1:0-109 GCA_964581005.1 uncultured bacterium | reverse complement strand
CAGGATTATTGATCGAAGTCAAGCCAGAGAAGGTCAACTGACTACCCAGACCATTGGGCCAATAATAAAGCCTGTTGGTGAAGTTGCGCTTCTTGATACAAAACAACTT
>CAZONZ010000608.1:0-2196 GCA_964581005.1 uncultured bacterium | reverse complement strand
GATCCGACAAGCTGAGGAACTGATCCGACAAGCTGAGGAACTGATCCGACGAGCTGAGGAACTGATCCGACGAGCTGAGGAATCGATCCGACGAGCTGAGGAACCGATCCGACGAGCTGAGGAACCCTTCCTTCCCGGTATTGAACGATTCCTCAAGTGGCAGGAATAACTCCTCAGGTGGGATGAACGATCCCTCAAGTGGCAGAACTGACTCCTCAGGTGGGATAAACGATTCCTCAAGAGGTAGGAATAACTCCTCTCAAGACCCTATCCACCAACCTATTCGCTATCCACTCCAAACACCTCTTGGGTATGTGTAAGATCCTCGGACTGCCTAAACACCATTCCCCGAACTTCTCTGGCTAGGAGCGCTAAGGGACTTGCGGGAAAAAGAGATACCAGTCAGGAACGAATGTTCATTTACCATTACCGGATCTTTAACTATTACCGAACTCCCGTGATGAGTTTGGCGATCTTGGGAGATGAGATCTCCGACTGGCGACCGCAAAGCTATAGCTATGGACTGGGAGGATCTCAGATCCGATTAGAGTTCCCGATCGTGAAGCTGATCGATTATGAACAACGCTGGGATGAGTTGGAAGCCAGCGATCATCGAATGGTAACGATCGTGATGGCACATCTGCGGACAAAATCAACAACTGGGGATCCGATCAGTCGAAAACAGTGGAAATGGCGGTTGACTCGGAGGTTGTATGAACGGGGCTATGAACGAGAAGATGTGGTCCAATTGTTTCGGATCTTGGATTGGATGATGACATTGCCCTCAGAGCTTAAGCGAGAATTTAGAGAGGATTTGTTGATCTATGAGGAGCAACGCAACATGCCATTCATGAGTGAGATTGAACTGACGGCCCGCGAAAACGAGCGAGAAGAAACTCTCCAACAGGTGGCTCGCAATATGCTAGTGGAAGGACTCGATCCCTTGCAAATTACTCGACTCACTGGACTTTCACTGGAGCAGATCCGACAGCTTCAGGCTGAGCAGGTGTGAATCCGTAGCATTGGCTTGTGTTTTCCCAAGGAGCCGAAATCGATCAGGTTGGCTTGGGGGATCATGAGGATCGTCAAGAGCAGATCGATTTAGCTATAGCAGTCCAATTTGAAACGTGAGAGTCTTCACGGATCTTCAGTTTCGATCGTTCTCCTAGAGCACAAGGTAAGATCACCCCCTCTCACATTTGATCTCTGATTGCTATATAGTCAAAGTCCGATTGACCTTATCCTCCAGATCATCTGTGCCCATCACTAGCCCATCTCTTTCCATTCTGACTTTGGATCTTGAGCTCAGGGATCTCAAGCCGGATCTGCCGTTCCTTCGATGCAAAATGTTCTAAGAAGATGACCTCAGAATGCTGGCTTGACATACACGTTCCAGGTGTTTTGCAACTGCTGAGCATCTACCTGAGAAATAGAGCCAATCCGGGCGATCAGAAGGGATTGTTCTAGGCAATCGAGACGAGATAGTCGTACCACTGATGCAGCTCGCAACCCACTCTGTTTCCAATCTGTCAAGGGGATATCCGTTCGTGATCTGGGTAATGCCGAGGTTATTGCAGCAACAATGGCATCTTGGGCATCCAGCCACAAGACTAAAACGGGTCTCTTTTTAGAGGCATCGCCAGTTGTGAAAGGGATCTCAGCAACCCAAATGTCACCGGGTGTAATCGTCATAGAGTCCTTCGTCTTCAGGAGCATAGCTATTGAGAAAAGCGCTATGACTTCGCACGGATGAGGGAGCCAACGATGGAGCCGGTTGGATCGTGATCAGCCAACGGCCTGCTCCAATCGATGCCGTCAGTTCTGGGGGTAGCGTCAAGGTTTCACCAGGGTTCAAGTCAATTTCGTAGGTTAGATGGACAGGCTGGCTTCTCATAAAGGGATCCGGCTAGGGATAATGAATCTCCATTATGGCTGGTACGGGTCAGCCCCACCCCTCGGATCTCGTTCACCCCACCCAACAGATTTGATCGATGGATCCTCTTGCTGTCAGGCTTGGCGATTGGTTGTAGATCTTGAATCGAGGGATCTCAAGCTGGATCTGTTGTTTCTTCGATGCAGAAAGCTCTTTTGGGCTATTTATTTGCTCTAACGAATTGCAGGATCTTCTGTTCAGATCATTCGATCATTCTTCACTGGTTGACAGGTTCACTCCTTTTGACCTCCCTTGGCAGGATC
>CAZONZ010000607.1:0-2212 GCA_964581005.1 uncultured bacterium | reverse complement strand
CCACTGAGATCAAGCCAGCTTGAAATAACTCGACATTGCCATCCAAAGCTCCCAATGCAATGCCTCGGATCGGCAGCATCAAGGGAGCAATGATCATCGCGCCAATAATCACAGCTGGACTGTTGGCGATCAGGCCCAGGGTGGCAATCACACAGGATCCAACGACTAAAGCCAGATAGTTCAGGCTGAGTCGCGATTCCTGCGTGAGCTGACTTTGCAAGAGCTCAACATCCTGAGCCGGTGGGCGACGCAGGCGGTAAAGACGGATGAGTTTTCGCCCAGCTAGAGTGGGATTGCTGATCATCTGGGACCATAATCGGCGTTGAGGCATGAGGGGAAGTTCTCCACGCAATCCAATTTGCTGGAGTTTAGCAAGCCGATTCCTCACTTAACATAACTCGCTCGATCGGGGATCCTTGCTCTTGCTTGACCTTCTACCGTTGCATAGTGACCTACACTCCCGATTAATAGTAACTTTCTCCTGTTTCAAAGTGAATTTCTTTGATCCTCGAATGCCACTAGACTGAGAGACAGGTTAACCTTTGTGACTGAGCTCAGAGTCTATGCCTCAGGTTCTCGATCGCCCCACCCCGCCCACCACCGATTGGCCTGCCATCATTCGCGCCCTGGAAGCCATCCTGGATCGACGCCGCGTGATCCGCCATCAAGACGAGTTGCTGGTGTACGAATGCGATGGACTGGCCAGCTATCGCCAAAAACCCACCCTGGTTGTCCTGCCTCGCACCACTGCTGAAGTTGCCGCTCTGATCAAGATCTGCCATCAGCACCAGATCCCGTTTGTGGCCCGTGGGGCAGGTACAGGATTATCGGGAGGTGCTCTACCCGTTGAAAACTGTGTCTTGATCACCACGACCTTGATGAACCAGATCCTGAAGATCGACTACGACAATCGTCAAATTGTGGTTCAACCTGGCGTGATCAATGCCTGGATCAGCCAAGCGGTTGCAGGTGAGGGTTACTTCTATGCTCCGGATCCCTCCAGTCAATCGGTGTGTTCGATCGGGGGCAATGTGGCTGAGAATTCAGGTGGGGTTCACTGTCTCAAGTATGGGGTGACGACCAATCATGTGTTGGGCCTGAAAGTGGTGTTGCCGGATGGCGAGATCGTCGATCTCGGCGGCAAAGTAGCTGAAATGCCGGGATACGATCTGCTGGGGATTTTTGTCGGATCAGAAGGGACTCTAGGCATTGCGACAGAGATCACGCTGCGTATCGTCAAGACACCGGAAACGATCCAGGTGCTGCTAGCGGATTTTGAGCAAACTGAACAGGCTGGGACAACGGTTTCCGATGTGATCGCTGCAGGGATCATTCCAGCAGGCATGGAGATCATGGATAACTTCAGTATCAATGCAGTTGAAGATGTGGTTGCTTCCGGGTGCTATCCGCGTGACGCTGGAGCTGTTCTCTTGATCGAGCTGGATGGACTAGCCATTGATGTTGACTTGCTGACTGAACGAGTTCGCGCAATTTGTTTTGACAATGGGGCTCGGCAGGTACAGATCGCGGCGGATCCGGCAGAGCGGTTGCGGATGTGGAAGGGGCGGAAAGCAGCATTTGCAGCCATGGGTAAACTCAGCCCTAACTATTTTGTTCAAGATGGCGTGATCCCTCGCAGCAAACTGGCCTGGATCTTGAATGAGATTGAGATCCTCAGTCAAACGTTTGGCTATCCAGTGGCGAATGTCTTTCACGCAGGCGATGGTAACTTGCATCCATTGATCCTCTATAACGAGTCCGTCCCTGGCTCACTACAACAAGTCGAACGCTTGGGCGGCGAGATCTTGAAACTGTGTGTCCAGGTCGGTGGCAGTATTTCTGGAGAACATGGAATTGGTGCCGATAAACGCTGCTTCATGCCTGACATGTTTAGTCCTACTGATCTGGAAACCATGCAGTGGGTCCGCTGCGTCTTCGATCCAACTGGGATCGCTAACCCCACCAAGATCTTTCCCACACCCCGCACCTGCAGCGAAGCCGCTCACGCCCATCAATACACCGAGTTGAGTGATGTTGAGGTTTTCTGACCTGATCTTGGCTGGATTCGGAACCGAAGGGATCTTGAACCTCTGGATAGATGAGGAGGTCTGGCATGGATCGAGCACTTGGATCCATGTGGCTGAAGGGGGCAGACGGTTGACATCCTCTCCCAGCAACCCTATCGGGTATGCAGGGAGATTCCTGGAGTCGC
>CAZONZ010000606.1:0-2220 GCA_964581005.1 uncultured bacterium | reverse complement strand
GGCCTACGCGGGTTTGGCAGAGGAAAAGTTTCAACTGCCAACCTACCCTGTGCTGATCAACATTTTGCCCCCCAACGAGCACACTGAGATCGAGAAGCGTTATGAATCAAACTGTGGGGGATTGCAGGCTCGCCAAGACTACCGGATCATCAACCTGTGGGAGGTGAGCAGCGATATTGTCTTTCAACAACCCTTGCCCCCCTTATTACCCTTTGTGCCTGTGTTGGCAGGTGGCAGCGATGAGAGGATCGTCCGGCTAGCCCTCCAGAAGCTCCGTGAGGAAGACGATCTGAGGGATTTGGAGACATTGCTGGCCTTTTTTGCTAGTTTCGTGATGAATACTCAGTTGGTTAGCGAGATCATGAGGTGGGATATGGCGGTACTAAGAGAATCCCCCTGGTATCAGGAGATTGAACAGAAGGGGATCCAGATTGGATTGGAACAAGGGATCGAACGAGTTGCTCGGAACCTGCTTCAGATGGGCATGAGTTTGGATCAGGTTCGTCAGGCTACGGGATTGACGGTTGAGCAAGTGCAGCAACTTCAAGAGTGATCTCACAAATGCCCTGCGGGGGTATGACAAGCTCTACATGCCCCGGATCGGCTATACCACCGGGGATCTGGATGCTCATGATGTGAAAGTGGTTTTGCTCCATAGTTCAAGGTGCAAGGATCCTGGCCAATGTATAAGATCTGGTCTCATCTGGACTGGATCCCCAACTCATTGCTGAGGCTACGGGTTTCACGCTGGAGCAGATCCAGTCTCTGCAGGATCCCCAGACCCAGCGGCACGATCCGCAGTGGGAAAGGCAAATTTAGCCTTAGTCATCCGTTTGGCGCAGGACGATATGAGGCGCTGATCTCTAAGCTATTGCCTACAGGATGAACAGGATCCAGTGGCATGGAATCCATTAGCGGGTGGACAGATCACCAAATCCCAAGCCAAAGGTGGCGTCATTGCTGCCAGAGGTGAAGTCGGCCTGGGTATTGTTAGGTAGCAGATCCCAGAGATCATAGTTCAGGTTTGATCCAGGGTTTAGGTGTGGGTTGAGCTCCTGTTCAAGAAAATGATCTGCAACAGGATGTCAGCGAGCCGTTAGTTAAACTCACCCACCACCACGGATTGAGGATCGTTACCAGCCGGGACTGTAGCGCCCGCCGCAAAGGTGCCATCCCCATTCCCCAAGAGAATGCTGACATCATAAGAGCCAGCGTTTGCCACCGCCAGATCAAGAGATTCAGGCTGGCTCCCAACCGGATCCGACTGATTACACCCTGCGATCAACAGGATCACCGTCACTGCAACCGATCGAGACAAAAGCGATAAAACCCAACTCAACCAGTTCACTGACAGCATCGATCTACCTCCGCAAACAACAACTAAACATCCCATTCACCTGATCACTTCATCTCACCTTAACGAAGGCTACACACAGATGAACGAGATCGAGACCAATCTACCACCCGACTTGTCACGCTAACTCACTCTTGACGGATCTGTTTTAATAACTAATGTAAAGAGATCTAAAGCCTCTTTAGGATGTGGCCTTGATGACACATGATCTATACACTCTGCAATCCTATCCTCTCTGCAGCCCCACGACTTCCACTTACACTTTCGAGCAATCCACTCCTGCTAATGCCTAGCTCGGTGACTCTAACGGTTGCTCCGGATCAAGACTGAGTCATTACACTAGAAACACGAAGCTCAATTAAATGCCGTGACCTCAACTTTCTCCTCCCGCTACCCCACTTCCATTCACACTCCTCCTCCAAGTGCTACTCTGCTCAAGGAAGAATGGTATAGTGACGAACCCCCCTTGGAAAGCGATCATCACCGCGATCAGATCACCGCTCTGCTCAACGCCATCAAGTGGTGGTGGCGGCATCGCTCCGACTTCTACGCCACAGGCAACCTTACCATCTACTACAATCCTGAGCAGAAAACCACCCGTGACTTTCGAGGTCCAGATTTCTTCGTCGTCTTAGATACAGACAAGCGGGATCGCAAAAGCTGGATGGTCTGGAAAGAAAATGGCAAGTATCCCAATGTGATCATTGAGCTGCTTTCCTCCAGTACTGCCCAAGTGGATCGGAGCACCAAGAAAGAGCTCTATCAGAACCAGTTTCAGACTCCAGAATACTTCTGGTTCGATCCAGCCGTGCCAGAGGATCCGGATACACTGCAAGAATTTGAAGGATTTCGGTTAGTTGAAGGAA
>CAZONZ010000605.1:0-2221 GCA_964581005.1 uncultured bacterium | reverse complement strand
AGTGACATTCTCCCGACGCTGACTTTACAAGTACAGCGCGGGCTTCTTTCCTCGCGGTCAGAAATTTCCTGCTTCATCGGTCCTTCCTAGCAGTTGTTGGTACACACGATATGCATCTCCCAACAGTGTTACCCCGGTTAGATACCTCCACAGGCAGTTTAGAGACTCCTGATGTCCCACGGAGTCTGTGTACAAGGAACAAAAGTTCTGTACAACCCAACCCAACTGGTTTTACACACCAATGGCTTCATGCAATGATGCAATCCTTCTTGGTGCAACGCCCTACCCATTGTCAAGGTTCAACACCGTTCCCAGAGTTTGCGCTGTTCACCACGCTGCTAAGACGTGTTCGTTTGAGTCAATCTGGTCAGTGGTTAGCTGATATCATAATTGTAGCACAACGAGACTACGATTATGGCAAGAGACAAAGTATTTCGAGTGCGGCTGACTCAACAAGAATTGGACAAGTTGGAGCACAATGCCGAAGAGCGCGGCATCTCCAGCGCCGAACTGATTCGGGACTATATCAAAAGGTTGCCGAACTTGTCTGCTTCGGGGGCATCGAACCCCACTCAGCAGCCTTGAGGTGTCCATGTATCTCGACGCTCACCGTTCCGGTAGAGCGCGGGACTTATAGCCCCTCAAACTCCCCATCCGATTAAATAAGGTTCTTGGATCGTAGCCGTCCTACCGTTGAGTGCCATGCTCCAGTTGGATCCTTTTTGCCTGCGAAGATCCGGTTGGCTGCCGTCAAGCAGGTCTCACCTTTATCGAGAGCAACTAAGACCTCTCGCTCCTTTGGGGTGATCGAAGTCCGACTCGTTCCAGCCAAGACTGAAGCTGCTGCATCCTCATCTTCAGGATCGACAGGCTCAGTTGATAAGGAGAGTTGCTGGTTGGGCTCTTCAGCAAGATCTGGGTGGGCTAAGCCTTCCTCCCGATCGGAAAGACCGCCTGCAGGCAGAAGCGCTTGGATATTCACCGATTGCAACTTGGGCATGGGCTTGACCGAAACTGAAGGCAGATCGATCACTTCCACCTGCACCCCACCGTAGGCTGCGGCTTGGGCATGAGCTCCACTGATCGCTTGCGAGATCTGTTGAGCTGAACTAATATTGTCCCCCGCAAGTTGTTGGGTGAGGTTAGCTTTGAGTGCCCCTAGATTTTGCTGCAACCGAGAAGCATAGACTTCGGCCCACAGTTGACTAGCCGCATCGGCTTGAGCTTGAGCATCAGCGACCAACGCATTGATCTGAAGCTGGTTAGGATCCGTCTGGTTTTGCATAACTCCGCGCACAACACCATCCTCAGTGGATGGTAATCGAGATCCCAGAGATCGATCTCTGGCTGGCTGCACCTCTGCAGGATCTCTCACTCAATTAAGTGAATCTAGAACAAGGCTAACTAGAGACAGCGAGGATGTCAATGGCTTATAGTGGATTCATCAGCAATCGATCGGTAGGCCTAGCAAACCTACCCCATCTCATCACCCCAATGCGTTGGAGACTCACACGCTCATGAAGATCACCCCTGATATCATTGACTTGATCCAACTGATCCAACAGCAACAGGATCTCTTGCAACAGCTCATGGATCATCTGCCCCAAGGGTTTCGGGCGAACTCACTTGGCTTTGGTCCTGCCCCCAGCTCCCCGATCGTGTATTGCAATCGCACCCAGTGTCCGCCCTATCTGTGGTACCGGCGTGTCAATGCTGAAAATCAAGGGATCGAGCAAGGATCGCTAACAGGTTATCTGCGCAAGCTTGCTTATGTCTCAACGGAGCGGCGCGGTAAAGAGACTCGGAAACTCCATGCCACGATCGAGGCTGAGCAAAACTGGATTTTGGAATGTTCCGAATCGTCAATCTTTGCAAAAGGGCTACTATCGGCAGTGGCAGCTTTGAGCCCGATCCAGCTGCAGCAGTATCCGATCCAGATCGTTCCTGTGGCAGGCGAGGATGAGAAAGTGCTCTTTTGTCAAGTTTGGATTGAAGGAACTCCGGTTGAGGCTGGTCAGTGGAATAGCGAAACAGATTTTCAACCGATCGCAGAAATCGCCTTTCAACACGTTAATCAAGCCACAGATCTAGGAATGCAGCCAGCTAGAGTAGCCCTAGAACCTGCGATCCCAGTTCCCCAATTACCTGCAAACACGCTGACTCAGGCCGAACGAGTCCGACAAGCCCGCGAAGCCGTTGGCATGGATCACGAATTGATCAA
>CAZONZ010000604.1:0-2224 GCA_964581005.1 uncultured bacterium | reverse complement strand
CGATCTTGGGAAGCCCGCGCTGTACCCGTAGGGTCAGCGCCGGGAGGATGTCACTAGTCCATTGGCTCTGATCACTAAGATCAACCGAAAGTCCTCAACTCAGATAAGCTACCACCGCTCTTGCAGTCGCATTCAGCTTCACCCCAAACTCCACCCAATAGCCTGAATTGACAACTCTGTATCCATGCCTCCTACCCTAAAACTTGGAGTGTGCTCTAAGTCAATAGCATCACTGGAGTGATGATGCCCCTTGGCCCAAAAGTAGAGATTCGATCGTCCCATCTTCAGGCCCAAGACGATGAGATCACAGTGAGATCACAGATTATGTTCAGATTATGTTGGGGGCTAAGGCTCTGATCGAAGTCTGGAGGGTAGGGCGATTGCCAGTTAAGATTGGGATCCAGTCGCTCGGTTAGGAAGCAGGCTAAGCTATGGCCATATCGGGCTAGAGTCTCGATCTGAGAGTCTCTTTGGCCAAAGCCTCCTTAAGCAGCCTCGTTTGTATGTGTGGAGTTGCCATGCTGAGAATCGTGACCCAGCTCTCTGAGGCGGAAGCAGAGCTCAAGCGCATTGCTGAGCGGACCCACTCCAATCAGAATATCCATCGAGAATCCACCGTGAGCGAGATCCTCCAAACGGTCAAACGCCAAGGGGATAAAGCTTTGCTCGACTATACGGCGGAGTTCGATCATGTTGAAATCACAGCAGCTGATCTAAAAGTTTCCGGGGCTGAACTGGAAGCAGCCTATCAAGGGGTCTCCCCCCAGCTGCTCAGTGCGATCCGCTTGGCAAAAGAACGGATCGAAGCCTTCCACCGCCAACGGATGCCGAAAAGTTGGGTCACCTTCAGCGATCCGGATATCGTCTTAGGCAAACGCTATACGCCGATCGATCGGGCCGGACTCTATATACCGGGTGGACAGGCGGCTTATCCCAGCACCGTGTTGATGAATGTTGTCCCTGCCATGGTGGCGGGTGTTCCAGAGATCGTGTTGGTGACTCCCCCAGGATCGGATGGGGGGAAAGGCAAAGGGATCAGTCCAGCCATTCTCGTTGCCGCTCAAGAGGCAGGGATCCAAACTATTTTCCGAGTAGGAGGAGCCCAGGCGATCGCGGCGCTGGCGTTTGGAACGGAGACGATCCCGAAGGTGGATGTGATCACGGGGCCAGGAAATGTGTATGTGATGCTGGCCAAGAAGCAGGTGTATGGCGTTGTTGGGATCGATTCGCTAGCCGGTCCATCGGAGGTCTTGATCATTGCCGATCAGAGTGCCAATCCAGTGCATTTGGCGACCGATCTGTTGGCCCAGGCCGAGCATGACGCGATGGCCGCAGCGATTTTGTTAACCACCGATCGAGATCAAGCCGAACAGGTAGGTGTGGCCGTGAGCCAACAATTGCAGGATCATCCCCGCCGGGTGTTGACGGAAAAATCGATCGCCCACTATGGCTTGATCGGAGTGGTGCCCGACTTGGACACAGCCGCCACATTATCGAATCTCTTTGCTCCGGAACATTTGGAGTTACAGGTGGCCGATCCTTGGGCTTTGTTGGATCGGATCCGTCATGCAGGTGCGATCTTTTTGGGGCACAACACACCGGAAGCTGTGGGCGATTATTTAGCAGGGCCGAATCATACGTTACCAACCTCTGGGGCTGCTCGCTATGCCTCCGCCCTGGGTGTTGAAGTTTTTATGAAACATTCCAGCTTGATCCAATATAGTCAAGCAGCGTTGGCGGAAGTGATGGGGCCGATCGATGCCTTGACGGCAGCAGAAGGGTTGCCAGCCCACGGTCAATCAGTCAGACTACGGTTGTCTGCCGATTGATGTCTGCTTGATTGAGGCTAACCATGCATTTGCCGATCTGGCCACCCTACCGATCCAATGCGCTAACTCAACTTCAACCTAGAGATTCAGATAACGATCAGACCCCTAACTCTTGCGTGATCCCATGCCTGGCAACGGCTGACGTTCGGCTCGTGATCCCGGTGATCCTGCAGAAGATCCGATTAGGGATCTTGATAGTAGGATTATGCTTCATCAGTTATGATCTACCCTTCCCCCAACCGGCCCAAGCTCAAACTCAGGATCCGGGGCTTTGGGGGTGGATTCAGTCCTTTCGATCCGAAGCTCGTGAGCGCCGTTGTGCGTTAGTAGGTTTTGTACGGAGCAGCCCGTTGGAGTCTCCCGATCAGTCCTGGCAGATCTATAGCCGTGTGTAT
>CAZONZ010000603.1:0-2227 GCA_964581005.1 uncultured bacterium | reverse complement strand
ATTACCAACAGGCTGCTGATCTCGATCCCAACTTTGCCTTTGCCCGCGCCAACTATGCCCTAGCCCTCTACCAGACGGGCCAAACCGATCAAGCCATTCAGATCATGCGCAACCTGGTCCGTCGCTATCCCAAATTCCCGGATATGCGAGCAGCTCTGGCGGCGGCACTCTGGGCTAAAGGACGACGAGGCGAGGCCGAAAGTCACTGGGTTTCCGTGATGGGACTCGATCAACGTTACGAGGATCTGGACTGGGTAAAGACTGTGCGCCGTTGGCCCTCTATGATTGTCACGGATCTGGATCAATTCCTGCAACTGAAGTTTTGATCCATTCGAGGAGGAGATTTTTCTTAGCAGAGGCGATCCATGAGGATCGCTTATTTTTTCGATTCGGAGTTAGGATCTACCTGCTTTCTCGTGGCAAGGAATCTATCTCTCTCGTTCAGGATCAGGATTTAAGATCAGAGCCAGAGTAGCCGACAGTAGGATTGAGCAACATGCGGATCCAGAAGGTATCAGTCAATGGCGTATTTAATGATCTATCCAGTAGCACAAGCAAGAATTTTGGATAAAACGAAATAGGCGAATAGCTTTATCCAAAGCCTAGAACTGTTCCGTCCTACCCTGCATTTTTGCTTCAAACACCAGCATGATCCGTTCCTAAATTATAGTGACAAGTACAGCGTCACGGGTGCGCTGATGGGGGTAGACTTGAGCTTATGTCCATGAGATCAACGGATCCCAGCTATGATCCACCCTTCTTTCGATCGTTTCCAATCATTGACTCAACGGGGCAACTTTATCCCGGTCTATCAAGAGTGGGTTGCGGATCTGGAAACGCCTGTGTCGGCTTGGTATCGGGTGTGCGCTGACAATCCTTACGCATTTTTGCTGGAGTCGGTGGAAGGAGGAGAGCAGATCGGGCGCTACAGCTTCTTGGGATGTGATCCTCTCTGGCGGCTGGAGGTGCGAGGGGATCAAACCCTGCAAATTTTTCGAGATGGCCGAACCCAAACCTGGAGCGGAGATCCGTTTGAAATTGTTAAGCAATGTCTGGATCTCTATCAACCTGTGCATTTGCCGGAGTTGCCGAAGAGTATTGGCGGCTTGTTTGGGTATTGGGGCTATGAAATGATCCATTGGATCGAGTCAACTGTGCCAATCTATGCTCCAACTTCAGATCAGGATCCTCCAGATGGGATCTTGATGCAGGTAGATAGTATTTTGTTGTTCGATCAGGTCAAACGTAAGATCTGGGTGGTCGCGTTTGCGGATCTCCAGACGGCTTCTCCAGAGATGGCCTACCAGCAGGCTGTGGATCGGGTGCAAGCGATGATCCAAAAGCTTAAGGCTCCTTATTCTCCAGCCCAATATCAGTTGAACTGGGATGCGCGACCTGCTACTCAGATCGAGTTCAGTAGCAGTGTGACCGCCGATCAGTATTGTCAGCAGGTGGAACAGGCCAAAGAGTTCATCAAAGCTGGCGATATTTTTCAAGTGGTGTTGTCTCAGCAACTCACAACTCGCTATGAGGGGCATCCCTTTGATCTCTATCGCTCTCTCCGACTGATCAACCCCTCTCCCTACATGGCCTTCCTCCAATTTGGGGATCTTGCCCTGATCGGATCGAGTCCTGAGATCATGGTCAAACTGGAGAAGGAAACGGATCGAGACCGAGCCATCCTCCGCCCCATTGCAGGGACGCGACCCCGTGGAGAAACCCCAGCCGAGGATCTTGCCTATGAACAGGAGCTGTTAGCGGATCCTAAGGAACGGGCTGAGCATGTCATGTTGGTGGATCTGGGTCGCAATGATTTGGGGAGGGTTTGCCAATTGGGATCCGTTCATGTTGACGATCTCATGGTGATCGAGCGCTATAGCCATGTGATGCATATTGTGAGTAACGTGATCGGGGAACTGGCCAAGGACAAGACAGCCTGGGATCTCTTGCGAGCGACATTTCCAGCTGGAACAGTAACTGGAGCCCCCAAGATCCGAGCCATGCAGATCATTCATGACTTGGAAGGTCGCCGCCGGGGTCCTTACTCTGGAGCGTATGGCTACTACGATTTTTCAGGACAGTTGAACACCGCGATCACGATCCGGACACTCTGGGTGCAAGCAGGCCAGGTGACCCTTCAGGCTGGAGCTGGGATCGTAGCCGATTCTGATCCAAGGCGAGAGTATGAAGAGTGCTTAAACAAAGCCAGAGGGATGCTGACTGCTCT
>CAZONZ010000602.1:0-2227 GCA_964581005.1 uncultured bacterium | reverse complement strand
CCTGATCAGAAGCAGATCAAGAAATCATCAGAAAACTAAACCAGAAGGCTAGATCTGAATGTAAGTGAGCCCTCAGGAGGGATTAGCTTTCCGGATCATACGTTGATGCTACATAGAGCTCGTCTAGCTGCTTCCGATCCACACCAGAGGGAGCACTAGTCAGTAAACACTTGGCTTGCTGGGTTTTCGGGAAAGCGATCACGTCTCGGATCGAGTCTTCACCAGCGAGCAACATGACCAATCGATCTAACCCATAGGCGATCCCTCCATGCGGCGGAGTGCCAAAGTCAAAGGCATCCAGGAGAAAGCCAAATTTTTCTTGGGCTTGATCGAAACTCAATCCAATCGCATCAAAGACTTTTTCTTGAATCTCGCGCTGGAAGATCCGTAAACTGCCACCGCCAATCTCGATCCCGTTCCAAACCAGATCGTAGGCTTGGGCTCGTGCGTGGACTAGATCGTCGAGATCGTCCGGATTGGGAGCCGTGAAGGGGTGATGCAGTGCTTCTAGACGATTTTCCTCTGGGTTGAACTCAAACATGGGGAAATCGGTGACCCAGAGTAAATTGATCTGATCGGGTTTGATCAAATCAAGTTCTTTCCCCAGATGCAAGCGCAAGCGGTTCAACGATTCATTTACGATCGGTTTCGGTCCAGCGCCAAAGAGCAACAGATCCCCAGGTTGAGCCCCTGTGCGTTCCAGGATCTGAGCTTGGATCTCTGGAGTCAGGCTGTCTTTCAAGGCTCCGATCGTGTCGAGCGTCCCTTCTCGAACTCGAATAAAGGCTAGACCCCCTGCACCGTATTGGGTCACCAGTTTGAACAGATCGCCTCCCGGCTTGATCCGAGTGTTGGAAATTTGGGCATCACCGCCTGCCACGGGAAGCACCTTGATGATCCCACCTGCAGCTAACACACTGGCAAAGACTTTGAACTTTGTGCCCTGAAACAGATCGGACGCTTCAACTAACTCCATGCCAAAGCGAGTGTCAGGTCGATCCGATCCGTAACGATCCATGGCCTCAGCGTAAGTCATGCGAGGGAACGGCGTAGGCAGATCGATCGCTTTGATGGTGTTGAAGATATGGCGGACGAGGCGCTCATTCAGATCCAGAATCTGGGCCTGGGTCATGAAGCTCATTTCCATGTCCAGCTGGGTAAATTCGGGTTGCCGATCAGCCCGTAGATCCTCATCCCGAAAGCAACGGGCGATCTGGTAGTAACGATCCATGCCAGACACCATCAGTAATTGTTTGAAGAGCTGGGGGGACTGGGGTAGGGCAAACCATTCACCGGGATTGACGCGGCTGGGGACGAGATAGTCGCGGGCACCTTCAGGCGTCGATCGAGTCAGGATCGGGGTTTCAATTTCAATAAAATGCTCTTCGTCTTCAAGAAAGCGGCGGATCGCTTTGACCACTTGATGACGCAATTGGAGGTTGTGGGCCATCCGTTCGCGGCGTAGATCTAGGTATCGGTAACGGAGTCGGATCTCTTCCCGCACAGTTTCCGCTTCATCGCTGGAGATACTGAAGGGTAATTGTTTGGCAACCCGGTTCAGGATCTGTAGCTGCTCAGCATAGATCTCGATCTGGCCTGTCGCCAGTCGGGGATTGAAGGATTCCTCAGGGCGTTGATAGATCGTCCCTGTGATCGTCACAACATACTCACTCCGGACTTCTCCCGCTAGATCGTAAGAATCCGGTGTTTTCTGAGGATCAAAGACTAACTGGACGGTTCCGGTCCGATCCCGCAGATCGAGAAAAATCACTCCTCCATGATCGCGGCGACGATCGATCCAGCCAAACAGTGTCACCGAGGAGCCCAGCTGATCCAGCCCCAGCTCGCCGCAGTAATGAGTCCGCTTCCCTGCCAGCTCTACCATGTCAACATCCGGAAACAATCAGAACAGGATCCACAAGTCACCCACCCGTGATCTCGGAGCCACTCCCCCGCCTCTGCCCACCCCGATCAACGTGATCGCCAGCACCAGAGAGGATCAAGGAATGGATCATCAGGAGATCAACCGCGTGATTTCCAAGCCTAGATCAGCTTAGACTGTCTTGGCGACTTTCGACGCATCAAAGTTCTCACCCTAGAGAGCCCGATCTGCCTGGTTTCTCACTTGCTACCCCTGCCGTTTCGTTATGACTGTGATCCCTCAACCCCCTCAAGCCATTGCTTTCCTTGGACCTCCAGGAACCTTTGCTGAAACCGCTGCCATCCT
>CAZONZ010000601.1:0-2231 GCA_964581005.1 uncultured bacterium | reverse complement strand
TCTAAGTATGCTTGTGACAGGGCCATAGCGAGATCTCCTGCTTCCTCGTCCGTTTCTTCACTAATATCAATCGTAACGTTCCAGCTAGTCAGTAGCTGTAGAGCCAGAGCCCGCCTCGGATCCTATCGAGACAGCGCGATGACGTCCTGGATCGCTCGACTTTGTTTCCTGCCCTTGCCCAACAGCCTCAACCAGAGGGTATCTTCTGTCTCAGGTAGTTGATGGATCACCACCACTCGGGTGTGCAGGGTTGGAGTCGAAACGTACACTCCAGGTGGCCCATCTAGATCTTCTTTGCCTCCCAATCCCTCTAGAAACTCCACGGAAGCCGTTGGGACCAGGATCCATAGCAAGGGTAACTGCTGCTCGGTTAGAGAGCGCTTTTCCCGTTTTGCCCCACGCCGGATCTCGATCCGAATCGAGTAGAGCTTGAGCAAACAGCTCTCCATCTCCTCCTCGCTGAGAGGATTACGAAAGGGCTCAATCAAACAAGGTCCAGTGGTGAGTCGGCCCAACAGCCCCAGGCTGGACGGATCCATCGAGGCTACAGGATAGGGCTCGAACCAAAGATCAACGAAACGGGGTTCTCCAGAGACTTCTCGACTGATCTGTACGTGGCCAAAGGGAGAGAGAAACTCCTCGATCAGCTGCTTCGATAACTGATCATACAAAATCCGGGACATCGGTTCAGAGCCTCACAATCCGTTCCCGATCAGGATAAACAGTGCCCAGTAATAAGGACAAACGAACCCTATTGAAAGATTGAATAATATGTTCAGGCAACGAATTTGGTAGTCCTCCAAAGGAAAGGATAGTATAATAGCTAAACCTTTCTTACTAGCTTATCCTCCTCTTTTCCTATGCTGAATTACCCAACCTGTGGATCTGACACCTCCCGCCCCTTCGACAAGCCCAACTCAGGTAGAATTGCAGTCAAGGTGATCAATCATTTGGGGGATGAAGTCATGAAAGTGTTCAGCGTCGAGTGATCCGTATGTCTACCCCTCACTTCAACTTCCCCATGGATGCCCTGAGTAGCTTCTGTCACAGATGGCAGATTAGCGAGTTAGCATTCTTCGGATCCGTGCTTCGAGAGGACTTTCGACTCGACAGCGACATTGATATGCTGGTCAGCTTTCACCCTCAAGCCCCCTGGACACTTTTCGATCTCGTGACCATGCAGCAGGAACTAGAAACTCTAACCGGACGAGAGGTTGATCTGATTGAGAAAACAGTGATTGAAAATAGCCGCAATCCCATTCGCCGTCGCAACATTCTCGACTCAGCTCAAGTCATCTACACCGATGTCTATCAACCCGCGTGACCAGGCTTCGTTACTGGATATTCGTTCGGCTGCCCAACTTTCTCTGGAATTCATCCAAGGTATGGAACAACCCGACTTTGAAACCGATATCAGAACTCAGTCTGCCGTACTCTACCAGATCTCGATCCTGGGGGAAGCGGTCAAACGCCTTTCACCAGAATTTCGCTTCCAACATCCGCAGATCCCCTGGTCAGCCATGGCGGGAATGCGGGATAAATTGATCCATGACTACGACGGAGTAGATACCCAGCGGGTCTGGCTCACGCTTCAAACTAGCATCCCTGAGCTCCTTGCAAATCTCAACTCACTTCTGAATCAAGGGGAATGATAGAATTCCGGATCGCAGACACCTTCACCGACAGCTTGGCCAAACTCACCGGCCAGGAACAAAAAGCTGTCAAAACCACAGCCTTCGATCTCCAACTCAACCCCTCCAACCCAGGGATCCGCTTCCACAAACTCGATCGCGCCAAAGGTCCCAACTTTTGGTCCGTCAGTGTGAACTTGGACATCCGCATCATTGTCCACAGAACCGACACTAGCCTGCTCCTCTGCTACGTCAATCACCATAACGATGCCTATGCCTGGGCCAGACGACGCAAGATCGAACGCCACCCCAAAACCGGAGCTGCCCAACTAGTCGAAGTTAAAGAGCGGATCGAGGAGATCACCCTCACCCCTGTCCCACAACCTGCTCCAGTCCCTCAGGCAAAACCCCTATTCAGTGGAATCGGAGAAGAAGATCTACTTAGCTACGGAGTCCCTCCAGAGTGGCTAACGGATGTGCTCCGATCCACCGAAGACACCCTATTTGACATTGCAGAACATCTCCCCCAGGAAGCCGCTGAAGCTCTACCAAGATTCGTCGCAGTGCTCCGCCTATACCGCGAAGCGGTTAGGGGGTGGT
>CAZONZ010000600.1:0-2241 GCA_964581005.1 uncultured bacterium | reverse complement strand
TCAAGATCCCAAGAGTAAGCTCAACTCGAATCCGTCGATATTGCTTTTCAAATTGGTGCGATACTGGCATTGTGTCGAATGCAAAGGGTGATCTGCTGATACTGACAACCAACTCTCATCTAATCATTTTGCCTAAGAAGCCAACCCGTTATCTTTTTGAGTTGTCTTTTTAAGTTACCTTTTTAAGTTGTCTTTTTGAATATATTTTGAATATATATTTTCGTATCATCACCTTACATCCTAGTAACGATCTAAGCTCTTAATGTATCCACCTATGTCTATCTGTATCTACCTGCATCTATCTGTATCTACTTGCATCTATCTGTATCTATCATACATCCAAATGGGGATCCCTGAAGATCATAGCAGTCAGGAGTGCGCTGTGAGAGAATGAGAGGGTTGAGATTGACTCCCTCAATGGAAGAACTCGCTCACGTCATTCTGTTTCATGCGGCTGGCATCCATTCGACTGATCGATCCCACTTAGCTGCGGATCTGAGGATCTCGACTTTGACGATCACCAGAATTCTATGATCTGATGTCTGACACCTATCTGACACCTATCTGACAACCTATGATCCGTTCTTCTTCTCCTCCTTCCGCAAGCCATTCCTCATCCTATGCTCAACGGCCTCGATCCCCAAAGACTCCTGCTCGATCGATCCAGCAAGCTCAACAAACGATCGACTATCTGTTTAATCATTGGTCTCAATTCTCGGATCCAGATCGAGGCATTCTTCAGCCGCAGGTGCAATCCCTTCAGGATCTGCGGGCCAAAGTGGAGCAACAACGGATCTCGATCGCGGCTTTTGGATTGGTGAATCGGGGCAAATCGGCGGTCTTGAATGCACTCCTGGGGCAGCCCTACTTTGCGATGGGACCCCTGAATGGAGTCACTCACACACATGCAACCACGATCTGGGAGCCTTTGCCCATTGGAGATGGTTCTGATCCTTCCGATCCGGTTGGATTTAACCTTGAACTGATCGATACGCCTGGATTGAATGAAGTTGAAGGAGCTGCCCGTGAACAACTAGCCTGGTCAGTGGCCCAAGCTGCCGATCTGATTCTATTTGTGATTGCTGGAGATATTACCCAGATCGAATATCAGGCGTTGCTAGAACTACGAACTCTGCAAAAACCTATCCTACTAGTCTTTAATAAAATCGATCTCTACCCTGATCACGACCGCCAAGCCATCTATGCCCAAATCACCAGCCCTCGTTTACGTGAGATCGTTTCCCCTGCTGAGATCGTGATGGTGGCAGCGGCTCCAGCTGCGGTCAAAGTACGGATCCATTGGCCCAATCAGGAGATCACCTATGCTTGGGAAAAGCCTCAACCTTTGATCCAGTCTTTACAAACACGGATCTTAGAGGTATTGCAGCAAGAAGGGAGCGAGTTATTGGCGTTGAATACATTACTCCAGGCCCACACCTTCAATCAGCAACTCATAGAACAGTGTTATCAAACTCATACAGAGTCAGCTCGATCCTTGAGTTGGCGGATCATTACAGCAAAAGCTCTGGTAGCAGCATTGAGTCCGATCGTGCTCCTGGACGGGATCGTTGGATTAGGCGCTGACTTAAGCCTGGGGATTCAGTTGGACAACGTGTATCAGCTTCCCTTTCGGCGGGCTCGCTGGTTTGGATTGGTGCAACGTGTTGGCCTCAGCCTAGGCATCTTACTAGCGGCTGAACTCGGATCCCTCGTTTTATTCCATAGTCCTCAGTTTGTCGCAGGTGAATGGTCAAGTTTAGTGATCGGGCTCCCTACCCTCAATCTCTCAACTTATCTAGGATCTGCCTCCATTCAAGGTCTAGCTGCGGCAGCCTCTGGCCATTGGCTATCTCAAGGTCTACAAACATCCTGGCACGATCAGAGTTCCAAACATCCTCAGTTTGTGATCCAGCAGATCCTGACTCAACTTGAACCTGGATCCATTTTGTCCCGTCTGCGATCAGAAGTTGGATCTCGTTTGCGAGGGCAAAGTTAGTCTAGAAATTGAGCTTAGGTTGAGTGTAGTCGATCAGTCCGGTCTGTTCTGTGGCCAAGTTGATCTCAGTTGAGGATCCTCGGAAGTCTCTACACCCAATTAGTAGGAGCTCCTAACGTCGGTCCGAGCCTCAACGCGATCAGGGTAATCGCATCAAAACAGTAAGTCAACATAGGTTAGAATCAGCAAAGATCTTGAGTAAGAAACTATTATCTAACCCTGCTTTGTAACGCTTCATCTTCAGG
>CAZONZ010000599.1:0-2255 GCA_964581005.1 uncultured bacterium | reverse complement strand
GTAGAACGGTAAGCTTCGTGAGGCTTTCAGAGCCTACTGATCACGATCTCTATGAGTGAGCGATCGTTTGTGGAGACGTGGGGTTGGCTTATCCTCTACGACACAGTAGAGCGTCACCATTAGGCAGGCTAAATAGACCTGGTAAGACTGAACCTCAGAAAAGAGCCCTCCGTGAGATCCTTCATCTGAGCTGGGGGCTTGGATGCCAGGAACCAGACTTGAACTGGTGACACGAGGATTTTCAGTCCTCTGCTCTACCAACTGAGCTATCCCGGCACGTAGAAAAAAATGATAGCTTAACCCCCTCACCGATCGCAAGCCACTTGACTCGAATGATTTCTTTGCCTGTCGATCCAAATCCTCCAACCGATCTGCCACAGCCCTCGGCTATTCCCTCTGGATCCTTTGCCTATCCCCTCGCTCAACCGATTAACCCAGGTCCCAGCCTAAACCCTTAAAAAAATGTAAACTTAGTTACGAAATGTTGGCTGGATCAACGCTATGCGCTATCTTTTATGAATTAAGATGTAAATTCTTAAGAAATCCTGATTCTGAGTTAGCTGTGCAACACGTGACCGACTTCCGATCGACTACCCCCCTTGCTCAAACCTGGCAGCAGAGTTTGAGAGCGGTCGTTGCGATCATTTTGATCGGTCTGTTTGTTCTTGTTGGGGTTCGGGCTACAGCCCATCATGATCCCTATATTGAAGACGTTTTGGCCTTGCAGGGGCGATATGACTACGGCGCGAGCCTATTTGCTCAAAACTGCGCAGCGTGCCACGGTGAAGCAGGCAAAGGTCGAGTGGGACCCAGCTTAGAAGATCTCCACTTGCATCGATCCGATTCATTCATCATTCGCCAAGTCACCAGTGGCAACACCTTACCAATGCCCCAATTCCAACCCGATCCTCAAGAAATGGCCGATCTCCTCTCCTTTCTGCATACTCTTTAGATCCCCTTGATCCTCACACTCTTGAGATCCTCTATGGCTTCCCGCTCTGGATCTCAAGGCCACATGCAACCGCCATCGCCTGTTCTAGCCCGATCCTCTTGGCTTAGAGTAACAAATTTTACAAAAATCATCGCCGCTTGGATCCAGCGCAGTAGCTTAGAGATCCGCCTTCGTAGAGTCGCTGGAGTTTGAGTCATGCCGTCCACCCATTCCCCCCAGTCACCGCGTGATCTTAGCCCTTCTCCTGCCCATATTTGCCCGTTTGCTCAAGCCTGCAGCTACTTAGACCAAGCTGCCCGTGAACTGGGTCTCGATCCGGGTTTAGTTGAGATTCTCAGCCATCCGCGCAAAGTTGTCACCGTCTCCCTGCCCATCAAGCGAGACAACGGTGAGATCCAGGTTCTTGCAGGGCATCGGGTCCAGCATTGTAATGTTCTGGGGCCGTACAAAGGGGGGATCCGCTACCATCCCGCTGTCACCTTATCGGAAGTGTCGGCCTTAGCCATGCTGATGACCTGGAAATGTGCGTTGCTGGGGATCCCCTATGGAGGAGCTAAAGGCGGTATTGCCTTCGATCCACGCCGCTATTCGGTGAGTGAGCTGGAGCGAGTGACACGGCGCTATACCAGTGAATTGATCAACGACATTGGACCTGCTGTAGATATTCCAGCTCCCGATATGGGAACGTCTGCCCGCGAGATGGCCTGGATGATGGATACCTACTCCGTGAATATGGGTCATGCGGTACCTGGAGTTGTGACGGGTAAACCTCTGTCAATTGGTGGATCCCAAGGACGGGACCAAGCGACTGGACGGGGAGTGATGATCGTGGTGCGGGAGGCCCTGGCAGATCACGGTCGATCCTTAAGGGGGGCACGAGTGGTGATCCAGGGATTTGGGAATGTTGGGGGAGCTGCCGCAGAATTACTCCACCAGGCTGGAGCTCGGATCATTGGGATCTCAACAGGATCGGGAGGGGTCTACGATGAAGCGGGGTTAGATATTCCAGCATTGAAAACCTATGCTCGCACCCATGATCGACGCTTAGCAGGCTTTCCTCACTCCATTCCAATCACCAATCCAGAGCTTCTGACGCTCCCCTGTGATGTCTTGATCCCAGCTGCCTTAGAAAACCAAATTACATCTGACAATGCCCACCAGATCCAGGCCCAAATCGTGGCAGAAGCAGCCAACGGCCCCGTGACGATCGACGCTGATCGCAGTTTGGCCACACGAGGCATCACAGTGTTACCGGATATCTTGGCAAATGCGGGTGGAGTGGTGGGGAGTTATTTAGAGTGGG
>CAZONZ010000598.1:0-2256 GCA_964581005.1 uncultured bacterium | reverse complement strand
TGACCCCCACCTGCCGTTGGCGAGGTGGGGGAATGCGTCACTCTTTTTGTTCAATCGTTGGAAACCGAAGTGAAAGGCATTGGAAAATGCCTGGATATGCAAGAGTTTACCAATCGTTCCGTGGTGGTGGGGGTTGTCTTTGCCTTGATTGTAGGACTCATCAAGCTTTTTCTGCCTACCCTCTCAAGCTGATGGATTTAGCTGGCTATGGATTTAACCGACCTGTCGAGATCTGGGCTAGAGCACGGAATGCTTGTTGGCGAACGAAATCGTTGCTCTCTGTTAACAGAAGTTTATGCAGGGGTTCCATGGCACTTTGATCCAGACTCTTGCCTAGGGCTTCAGCTGCAGCAGCTCGGATCATCGCTTCACTGTCAGCTAGCTTGGTGATTAGGGCAGGTACAGCAGCGACAACCTGAGCATTCCCTAACGTCTGGATCGCTTGGATCTGCATGTCAAGCATGTTGGTTGCGGTGGGAGAGGTGAGGGTTCCTTGGGATCCGCCGTAAAAGGTGATGGTGTTCGAGGGGAGCTGTTGGGGAGGAGCGGAGGCCACTAGGGCTTGCATAGCTTCGATAATGATCGCTTGAGATTGGGGATCTTGAGTTTGGCTCAAGGTTTGACTCAGTTGATCGAGGGCATCTTGATACGGGGGCTTTGACGCCTGGATACTCAAATCACTCAGGGTGCGATTGGCTTGGTACTGACGAAAGGCTTGGAATGCGGTCAGGCCACCTACCACCAGGGCAGCGTCAGCCAGGATCGCGAGGAGAGCTAGGCTGCCCCAGACACGGGTTCTGCGGCCTAGGCGGTTGATTTGTTGATTGACGTAGGTAAAGGCTTGTTGTTGACGTTGCCAGAAATCAGGCGCAGTCTCTAAGGTTTCCACACTCAGTGCGGTCGAAAACAGATTGTCTTCACGGGTTGCTTCCAGGCTCTGCAACCGTTGGGTCATTGTGGAAAATTTCTTTGTCCAAAGCCATGTAAACATCACATCCGTTCTCCAAACCTGAGGGGGATCGAGGCATTAAAAGCCAGAAAGCCAACAGCCAAGGGGGGGATCCGGCAGATCGGCGATCGGGTTAGCGATCAGGATAGCAAAAGCTCAACGGAACTTCCACCCTGGCTTTGCTCAGCTGAGGTTGCGGGGAAGCGCCTCAAAAGGGGGACTCTTGCCGCAGTCGCGTGGGTTGCTGCTTGAGATGGCTTAAAAACTCCCGCAGTTCGGCCTCGTTTAACTGATGTCGGGACTTTTTATTGAATCGGCTTTCCAAAAATTCACGTCCTTCCTTTGGTCCCCACCCGATCCGCTGCAATTCCACATCCGATTGAGCAATGATGTCCGACAGATCCTCGGCTTCCACGACAGGATCCGGCAGCATACTGGTGGCTGGGGGCCGTGAGTAACTTGCAGCAGCATCGGTTCGATCACTTCGATCACTGCTCCATTCATGACCCGATCCGCGTAGGCTTGGTTGGGATCCAGCTGGAGCTGGAGATCCTGCCGATAAGCCAGAGCTAGGAGTTGGAACAGGGGTAGGGGGAGGAGACCAAGCGGGATCGAGGCTGGGAACCGCTGGAGTTCCATTTGCTGCAACCCCTGATCGCGGTAGGGATCCAGGGGAGCTATAGGACGAGGAAGTCAGGGCAGCTTTCGGATCGGCGCCGATCGGGAAACTGCTACTACCGAACCCCGCATGGTTGAGAGCCCGTTGGAGAGCAGCATCTTCAGCTTCTTCGACCGTGGTTGAGCCAGCGATCCCAGTCGCTAGGACAATGTTATTGACAATGATCTGGGCTTTGACCACAAAGATCCCTTCTTCAACCCGGACAAGATCGGTAATAAGACTGCCCATAGGATAGCGATCGCGGAAATGAGTCAGCATGGGGCCTGCACAGTCAGGACGCATGTCCCCCATTCTCCTCTCCCTCCCGCCGAACAGCAACAGTTAGGTTCTCCTGTCCTTAAGGGGGATTGTCCCAACCAGTCAGTTTCCACATCTGCAGATTAGCTTTTCTCAACAAAATCAATTTTTTCCAACAGATACGACTTCATTTGCAGCAGATCGTGAACTTGGTTCTCAATTAACGTAATTTTCTGGCGCAGTAAGTCTACCTTCTTAGCCTTCGATAAGGTATTGCTTTCCCAGGCATGAATCTCAGCTTGGATCTCGCCAAGGGTAAATCCTAGCCGCTTGGCCTGCTGAATCAGTCGCAATCGATCCCTAGCCTTGTCCGTGTATTCACGGTAGTTGT
>CAZONZ010000597.1:0-2257 GCA_964581005.1 uncultured bacterium | reverse complement strand
CTGCGAAAGGACAAGCCTCCGATCACTTCAACCGAGTATTCAAGTGAGTCTTCAAACGCGACAATATAGCCTGTATCAACCACATAGTCTCCCGCCACGGAAATGGGTATGACAGCTCCATAGGAACTGAACCAAATGTCGCCCTGACCCGTAGCTCGCAGCAGAAATAAGGACTCGCCACTGAAGAAGCCTTTGAATCCCTGGAACTGGGTATCCATCTCCACACCTGAGGTCGCAGCCACAAACCCAGACGACTGCACCATTAGAGCACGACCAGACTCCAGAGCATAGTGATGAATATCTCCAGGAACACCCGGTGATAGATACAGCTTCCCCGGTTTGCCATTAGCCGTGATCTCGCTGATAAAAAACGATTCTCCGCCTAACATCCGGCCCAGCCCTTTCAGGAGTCCACCCTTGACTTTGGATTTGAGGGATAACCACGGATCCATTGCCGCCATGGCCCCAGACTCAACCAGAATCGTTTGCCCTGCGGGGATCGTCATCACCAATGATCCATAAGCTGGAGAGTGATCCACTTTATACTCAATACCACTTGCGGTTGCCATCCTGTCCTCCGTTGAGATCAGTTCATTCGTTGCTTGGTTTCATGGGTTCCCATGAGATTCAGGATCTAGGGCATAACATCAGCTTCAAGTGAGATCCATCCAAAACTCAAAACGCCCGCCCAATCCGATCCAATCCAGCGACTAACGAGGTGGGAGCTGGCTGCCAACCAAAGCTCCGAACGAGTTGGGGTGGTGGGTTTGGCAGTAGAGGCGACCTTGCCCCTTAAATCGAGTCACTAATCCTTCTCCCCCCAAAAAGGTGCTCAACCAATTCGATCCTGGAGGTTTCCCGATCTCGAAGGTCAAGGACTGCTCAAACGCAACAATATGACCAGAATCGACAATGTACTCACCCTGCACCATCACCTCATAAATGCCCCCAAAGGCGCTGAGGATCACAGGTCCCCTGCCACTGATGGTTAACCAGAAGATCGATTCACCTGAAAATAATGACTTAAACCCTTGAAACCCTAAATCCACATCAACCCCGGCAGCACTAGCCAGATAGGAGGTTGCTTGAACCACTAGACTGGATTCCCCTTCTAAGCCATAGAGCAAGAGATCACCTGGCAGCTTGGGGGCCAAATAGATCTCTCGATTGGATCCCGGTGCTCGAAACGTACTCAGGAAGAGCGACTCTCCTGCAAAGACCCGCTTGATCCCGCCCAGGATCCCACCTCCTTTACCTTTGCGCAGGGTTGTATTTGCCTCAATATCGCCACTCATGGCCACCATACAGCCAGCTTCTGCGATCACCTGTTCTCCCGCTGACAGCACCACACGGGCAATGCTGCTGTCCGGCTGGTTCAGCAACTCAATTTCCATAGAGCCCCTATTGTTCACCCGAAACCTTGCTGCCAATGTAGCGGACCTCGGATCAAAAGCCTAGAGTCCAGCATTACACCCCTGTAAAGTTTCAATACGGTTGATCTGAGGCAATATTCATGAATCCCATTAAGGTAATACCCAACAGTAATACGTACCTTCCATCGTGCCAGATAGCGGCTAGTCTCTCCAGCGACCACCCTACAATGTCGGAAACTTGACCATCTCCTACTTCAATAACTCGATCTCTGCCGTCCTTGTGTTCACAATATCAACACTAAAAAACGGGCTGATGATTCGATGACAAACTTCTTTAACGCTCTCTGGGATACTCTGTTCAGGATCACTCGCATAGGGTTTTCCGTGAACAATGAAATAGCGAATTTCTGATCCAGGGACAAACTCTTCTACTTCCCTAATACAAAAGCCTCCTTCAATCATTCCTCTGTATTTAATCATACTCTCTATCAGTTGCTCTACATCATCAACGGATCGTAGCAGTGATCCAGCTGCAGTTTTTAGTGACTTCACATAGTCTTTAATGAAACAGGAATTCCAGTTTAGATTAACTAGCTCAGCTTTTAAGTCAGCATCCACTGGGAGAATAACTGTTTTGGGGGTAAGATCTGAGATTAAAGGGTACCAATTCGGTAAGTGACGACATAAGAGATAGAGTTCAGCATTGATCAACATCTTTGCGCCACGAGACATGATCGCTTGGTACAAACTAGTGTATTGATCCGCAGATAACATCCATCCACGATCAACGATCTGGTAACTAGTCACAGCAAGATGCTGGCTTATTGAGAATGATACTTCCCCAAGCCCCAAGTTTCTCCATCGTCTTCAAGATTCCTGCGGGG
>CAZONZ010000596.1:0-2262 GCA_964581005.1 uncultured bacterium | reverse complement strand
CTAATCCGTCTGGATCGGACTACAATCTTGATGACGCTTTTGGAGGTCGAGCCGATGCATATTCCGATTGATGAGGCGAAGACCCAACTTCTAGAACTGGTTCATCAAGCTGAACGGGGAGTCGATATTGTTCTCACTCGTGACGGTCTTCCGATCGTGCGTCTGGTGCGGATGTCTGTTCATCCTCGTCTTCATCAGCGTCAGGCCATTATTGACTCGATCCGGGAATCCGCTCGATCGCACCGCTGCACAGGGCCATCATCATCTCAGGGCCAAACCATGCTTTATGACGAGAATGGGTTACCTCAGTGATTGTGATCGACTCCTCCGCCCTGTTGGCCATCCTGCTTGACGAGCCAGAAGCCGATCGATGTGCTGCTATCCTTGCCTCTACGGATCAGGTTTTGCTCTCGGCTGGGACATTATGTGAAGCACTGATTGTGGTGGAGCGACGGGGAGTAAGAGCCGAGTTGGAACAGATAGTCGCAGAACTCGCTATGGAGGTTGTCAGTGTTTCTGTGATCGATGCTAGAGGAGTTGCGGATGCTTATGCCTGTTGGGGAAAGGGTATTCATCCAGCAGGGCTTAACTTTGGAGACTGCTTTGCTTACTCACTTTGCAAGAGGCTAGGGGCGAGGCTGCTCTTTGTGGGGAATGACTTCACCCAAACCGATATCGATCAGGTGTAATCAGCCATAAACATCTATACAGTTATCTTCAGGATCCGTTGCCCCAAAACCCCCAAGGATCCTTTGCGCTCCCAGGATCCGTTCAACAGCTGGGTGAGGAGCTGACGGGTGAGATCGGATCCGGAGCGTTGTCATTTCTCGATTGGAGCGGAATAGAATAGCGCCTTAAGTCTAGAATAGATTCTCTAGGTCACGCCCACCACAAGCAACTCGGACAATTTCAAGGATCTCTCCTTCTGCATCAGTAGTCAGTCTATAAAACAGGAGACACTGTCGATTGATCGGAAATGAACGCACGTCCCTAAGCAATTCATCACGTTTTATCCCTATCAGGGGGTATTCGGATAATTGCGCTATGACCTGTTCTACACGTTTTTCAAAAGCCAGCGCTGTCTCGATGGATCCCTGTGCGGCAAGGTAAAGCCATTGGTCCTGGAGATCCTGTTCCGCTGAGAGTGCCAGCCGTATCCGCACAACTCACTCCTGCTTGGAATCGCGTTGGCGAACACTATCAAAGATTGCTGAGATCCCATTGGGATCAAGTTCTCGATATCGACCCGCTTCCAAATCCTCAAGTCCTTGGTTAACCATCTGGCGAAGCTGCTCGCGGTGAAACTCATCTCGATTCAGAGCGGCTAGGGCGGCCTCAACTAGGTCACTCACTGAGGGATAGGATCCTTCAGTAACTTTCTGATGTAGCTTGGCTTCGATCTCAGGCTTCAATTCGATGGCCATGATCTAGTCTCCCGAATCGTCTAACTGGATATGTTCATGATAAAAGTGCTTTGTCATGCAGATCATCACAAGGATTGAATCGGGCCACCCAGGATCCGTCCCATCCTACCCCCCAAGGATCCGCCGCCCCCAAACCCCCAAGGATCCTTCGCTCTCTCAAGATCCGTTCAACATCTGGGTGAGGATCTCACGGGTGACATCGGATCCGGAACGTTGTAATCCCTCGATCTGACCAGACTGAATCGCTTTTGAAAGCATGGTGACATATCGGAATCCAGGGGGTATAGCTTGATATACAGAGTTTGCATGGCAGAACCATAGATCCAAACTTACTAGATCTAGTTCATCGACTATGGATCTGCAACCGTAGGAGTCTCACCCTCACCTGGCTCTTCCCCAGGCTTCGCAGACTAACCCCTCTGGAATAACCGCACCTGCGCCAGCCACCACAACCTGATCAGGTTCGCTTCACGGCCTTCGGAAAGGGATGGATGCTCTTCGTCCGCTCTCGATCCTCGATCCATTACCTAGAATAGGACTGTTGATGAGGACTCTCCCGATGACACAGCCTCCTGTAACCGTGACCTATACCTTAGAAGAAGTCCTAGGCCAGCTCCATCAGAAACTCGATCGCATTGACACGAAAGTTGACGATTTACGCAAAGAGGTAGACACCCAGTTTGATCACCTCCAAGCCGATATCGTTGAGATCAAAATGGGCCAGATCCGCATGGAAGGGGACATGAAGACCTTGGAGTCTCAATTCAAAGGGGACATGAACACCCAGGGTAAGCTCACCTAAAAGCGTATTATTAAATACAGAAGTATTGGGCGCATT
>CAZONZ010000595.1:0-2270 GCA_964581005.1 uncultured bacterium | reverse complement strand
GAACAAGCAAGGAGCATTGACCTTATGGTGAAATTGCGCCTCAAGCGCTGTGGCAAAAAACGACAACCCAGCTACCGGATCATCGCTATTGACAGTCGCAGCCGCCGAGAAGGTCGGCCTTTAGAGGAACTTGGTTTCTACAATCCTCGCACCAAGGAAACCGTCTTGGAAACCGCCGCCTTGGTGAAATGGTTGCGGCACGGAGCTCAACCAACCGATACGTTAGACGGGATCCTGAGACGAGCAGGCATTTATGAGATCCTCAAAGCTGGAGACAGTGGAGTTGTGGCCACGATCCGCACACCTCCGATCAAGAAAGCGAGTGTTGGGATCGATGAGCCTGAAGCTGAAACCGTCACTACGGAAGCCATTGAGTCTGAAGCGGTAAATGGATCAGCTGCCACGGCTGTTGAGAGCCTCACGACCGAAGCAACAGAGAGTCCAGAATCCAGCGAAACTCCTGAGCCTGAAGTCTCGGCAGAATCTAGCGATCCCACCCCAGAAGCGGTCACAGTTGAGCCTGAGCCTGAGCCTGAAGCGCCTACGCCTGAGCCTGAAGTGCCTACGCCTGAGCCTGTGGCTAATGGATCTGAAGCTGAAGCCGTTGTTGCAGAAGCTGAAGCCATTGTTGCGAATCCTAGCTCTGATCAGATCGCACCTGAACCTGCTGCCCCTGAAGCCGCCGCTGACCCTGGAGCTCCTGACGCAGTAGAGGGAGATCCTGTTACCCCTGAACCTATTGCCGAAGCAACGGCAGCAGCGGAAGCACCAGCAGTGACCTCAGCAGCCCCCCCTGAAGAAGCGCCTTCTGTTGAAGTGTCCAGTTCATCTGATCCGACTTCTGATCCTGCTGAATCGCCTGAATCCAAGGGATCCGAGAGCTCCGAGCCTGAAGCGACTGCTGATCCAGCTTCAGATCCTGAGCCAACTTCAGAAACCCTTGATCCAGTCGCTGAACCGATCGCCTGAAGTGTGCTAAGCAACAAACGGCGGGAGCGAGGCCCACAATGCCTGATTACGAAGCCCTAGCCCGATTCTTGATCGAACCCCTGATCTCCGATCCCCACTCCCTGATCGTGGATTGCGAGATCACCTGTCAGGGCAAACGTATCTGGCTGCGGATCCAGTTTAAAGACACCGATAAAGGTCGCGTGTTTGGGCGGGGAGGCCGGACATTGCAGGCGATCCGTCAAGTGCTGCATGTTTCAGCCCTGTTAGCTGAGCACAACCTATCGCTCGATCTTTACGATCAGTCCTTTGATCCGAACCCCCCTGAGCCTAAATTCCTGCGCAGCAAACGCAGCTAAACCTACCCTAAGAAGGGATACTAAGGAGAGGGTTTTCAGGAACCTACATGTTGCAAGAGGCGGATTGACATATGAGCCAGATCCTTACCTTTCTGGGCGAAGGGGGTCCCAGCCGAACCACCCTAGCGGTTGCTGTGGCCAAAGCTGCAGCTCAGCAAGGGCGTCGAGTCTTACTCTTGGGCCATCAACCCGGCCCTAGGTTGTCCCACCTCTTGGGCGATATTCCCCTCTCGATCAAACCTGTTTCAATTGCTCCCAACCTCAGCGCGATCCAGCTGCATAGCACGCAGTTGTTAGAGCAGGTCTGGACCCAAATGCGAGAGTTAGAAGCCGAATATGTTCGCACCCCCTTCTCGAAAGAGATCTACGGCCAAGAGTTAGCGATCTTACCAGGAATGGATAGTGCCTTGGCTTTAGACTGTTTGCGCCGCTTTGATGAGGCTGGCGAGTACGACTGCTTGATCTACGATGGCCCCGGTGATCTCACGCTGCTGCGGATGTTTGGGATCCCGGAGGTGGCAAGCTGGTACTGGCGACGAGCCTCCAACGCCTTTTTAGAATCCGATCTGGCCAAAACCCTCCGCCCCTTCGCTGAACCCTTGATCCGATCCGTGACGAACATTGAATTTAGCTCCCTCGATGATCTGCCCCGCCAAGCTGGAGGGATGACGAACTGGCTCGAAAAGGGACGAGAGGCGATTGCCGATCCCAACCGCGTCCTGGCCCACTTAGTCACAACGACCGATCCTCTTGCCATCCGCACCGCTCGTTATCTCTGGGGCAGTGCTCAAATGGTGGGGCTCACGGTGGGTAGCCTCTTGATCTCTCCGATGGCTTATGCCAGTCATTCCGAATCGATCGATCCAGCTGAATTCGCCCCATTACCTTTAATCTCGATCCCCCAATGGTCTGGTGAATCAGATCCGTGGGAGACGTTGATCGAGGCTGTCCGTCCTGTGTTGG
>CAZONZ010000594.1:0-2271 GCA_964581005.1 uncultured bacterium | reverse complement strand
TGCCCTGGTTGCGGTGGTGGGATCCGGAGGGGAATTTGCTGTTGACGGGGGAGGAACGGGTCGAGCAGGAAAAACAGCGGGCGGAATGGGAGAGACAAAGGGCCGAGCAGGAAAAACAGCGGGCCGAGCAGGAAAAGGCACGGGCGGATCAAGCCAATCTGCGGGCGGATCAGGCCAATCTGCGGGCGGATCAGTTGGCGGCCCGGTTGCGAGAACTGGGTTTGGATCCAGACGATCTCTAGACTCCACTGGAAACGGATGGAGATCGATCCTCCCCATCCAGATCAATGCGTCAATCCTGTCGATCGAATGTCCAGCAGCGCCAAGGATCCCTGAGGGTTTCAGCCATCAGACTGCGGCTCAGGCGGTTTAGGATCCAGATCCACAGGCTCCGATCTCCCTCAGAAGGGCTGACAGGATCCTGGAGTCGTTGGGTTTCACTCAGGAAAGATGGCCTGATTCCTGGTTAGATGGGACGTTGCCAGGGCGAACCTGGAGTTTGCTTGGGCCAAGATCGATCCCTCCTTGGAGTAGCGATGTCATTTCCGGGAGTGAGTGCGTCATTCCTGGGCAGTGCTGACGTTTCCTTGGAATGATGGAAGTTTGCCAAGGGGAGATCTCATGGTTCCTCGGTCAACGTTGGGTTTGGGAAGGAGAGATCAGAGATGGGAGGGGAGAATTGATCGTTGGCTGAGGGGGCTTAGCAGTTTACCCAAGGGGGATGATCCATGTTGGGGAAGGGATCAAGGTTGGCGTTGGCGTCTCAGCGTGAGGTTGGGGAGTCTCATCGTCTCCTGCTGGAGCGGGATCCTTTCCGGCCCCAGAGAGATTTTCCCTCGCTCAGAAGAACACCCCTTTTCTCATACTCCAACCTGTAACTTAACTAACCCCAATTCATCCGATCCATCTCTCAAGCTACTGGCCCAGACCCGATCCTCAAGCCCCCCATCAGAGCAACCCAGAAATCACATGGATCACTCGTCGGGAAAGAACGGTGATCTGAACCAGCAGCTTCTTCATCTCGCTCTATCGATCAAGATGATGGACCCGTGAAGACCTGAAGCAACCGATCCCATCTGAATCGAGATCTGAATCGAGATCGGTGATTTAGCTCTGCTTTTTATTCAGATCACGAGCCATAGACCGGAACGGATCCAGATCTGAATTGTTACGACGTCGATCGACTGAGGTTGGACTGGATTCCGCCGATGGTGCAGCCGGTTCCGAGGGTTCAGCTTCAGGTGCTGCAATGTCCTGGCCGGAGGGATCGAGTTTGGTGGCTTCTAGAGAGGAGACCTTTTCCACAGAGACGATCTTGCCACCCAGGAACGTGTGTTTGATGACGCGGGCTGTGCGCATGTAGTCGATGTCGCCGAGGGTCTTGGCTTCATCCGGATCGAGAAAAAAGGCATCACCGGCTTTGGGCTGTCGCTGCTGTTGTGGCTTGGGCTGAGAGGGTTGGGGAGATGAAGGCTTCTCTCCATTCTGGGACTTGGATCCAAACCAACGCTTGATAAAACCTGTCATGGGACGATGCAACGTGCTAAAGGTTGATGTCATTGTAAATCATTGTAAAACGATCGAGCAGGATAGGATGGGGGTGCGCAGTAATGGCCGTTTCGCTCCACCCTGATCGGGTGTCGATATGCACTATCTTTTCAAACGTGGGCTCCCAGCGATCTTTTTCGAGATCTATTTGCCCAAAAAATCGGCCTTTCAGGAGCCTCTTTACAATGCTCTGACGGAAGGCCGCGATCCAGAGGTCGTTCAACACTATTTAACGGATCATGCCACCGATATCCAGGAGATGCTCTCACGAGACTGGCCGGAACTAGGGCAGGCGTTTACCCCGTCGTTGATCGAGAAGTGTGCGGCTAATATCCCTAATGTCTTTGTGGGCTACTCCATTTATGAGGTCGATGGAGTCTATTTCAATCCCGGCAGTAAAGCTCCGATTGAAGAACGATCCCAAGTCATCCGGATCTTTTTTGTATACGAGATTCATGAAGATTGGCCTGATGAATTTGCGTCTGAGATCAAGCGGTTTTTGCGATCATCCGAAACCGATCTAGAGCATTATCCCAACCAGGATTCTGAGATCCAAACTGGTTTTGCTGAGGTTGAAGAGTGGAAGCAGCACATTGCCGTCTTCTTGATTGGATTTGTCATTCACCGGATCATTCGGGCGATCCAGAAAAATCCCGATCTGCGCCAAGATGAGATCTGGTTGACTTCGTTTTGGAATGCGATCGTGAATCGGTTTATTCCAGC
>CAZONZ010000593.1:0-2295 GCA_964581005.1 uncultured bacterium | reverse complement strand
AACCGGGTGATCGCTATAGACTTGCAGAAGAGTGAGATGGCACGCACCTGTCTGTCTTAGGAGGATCTGAGGATCTATGGCTTCTAAAAATCCAGAGCAGCGCCAGATTCAGCAAGCGATCACCGCGTTTGCCCAAGGAAATTTTACTCAAGCCGCTCAGCTGTTCGAGTACATTGTCAAAACCCGTCCTCAGGATCAGGAACTCAAGCTCTGGCTAGCCTCATCCCACCAACAAGCTGGACACTTGGAAGAAGCTCGTCAAATTTACCAATTCGTCCTGGAAACTTCCACTCGTGACGACTTGACCCAAGCCGCTCGGAATGGTCTAGCCCAGATCCAACATCTATCCAGTCCTCCAGAACCTGCAGTCCCCCCCTCCGATCCAGCTGAAGCCGTTGCAGATGAGACAGCTCCCCCAGCCCATCTGCTCAATCGCGCTCCTGATCTCGATCGATTAGCAGCCGATTTAGGCAAAGAATTGGATCAGCTAGAAGAAGGCCAGGATCAAGAAACAAGTGATCTTGGCTTAGGTGAATGGGGTGAGCCGAAGGATGGTGATGAGCTGGCCGATTTGCAGGAATTGGAGGAAGTGCAATCCGAAATGTTAGCGGATCCGGTCGAAGCGGAAACCCTCACTGTTGAGGCTGAACTTGATGACGTGATCTCATGGTTAGATCCTTTAGAAGAGATGCCATCGGAACCCTTGGCCGAATCGTTGGCCGATGCGGCTGAAGCTGAGATCCCCAATGCTGATGCTGGCCGGGATGAGGAGAACGTGATCCCACCGATTCCAGCCGATCCACTCGATACACCTGTATCTTTCTCAGCTGATCCGTCTGATGCCACTGAAATTACGCTGGATGACTCTGAGGATGAGTTAGACGTTTTGGAAGATCTTGAAGATCTAGATGTCAATCTGGACGATTTGAATGAGGGGGTGGTTGATTTCATCGATCAGATCCCCGATGCTCCCAACCTGGAGTCCATATCTCCCCAACTCGAAGCGGATTTGATCACCTCAGAAGTCGAAGGATCCGAGGCTACTCCGGGATCCCAAGTTCCTGAAGCTTCTCAGGATCCTGAACTCCAGGCAACTGAACTCACTCAAGCTCCTGAATCGTTAGTGCCTGAATCTCAAGCTCCTGAATCTCAAGCTCCTGAATCTCAAGCTCCTGAATCTCAAGCTCCTAATCAGGCTGAAGCATCGGATAAAACCAATCTGCTGTCTCCCGATCTGCCCCCTCCACCTGAATTCCCCTCTGATCCAACTGCCGCTTCGCTTGAGCAAGCTTGGGAAGAGCTCCTGGATTATGTTGATCACCACGAAGAGTCACCCAGTCCATAAACGCCAATTCTCTGAGAGAATTCTGTCACCAAACTTAACGTGTTCTGAGCGTGATCACACGAGTGAAGGGGAGGCAGGATCTGGGATCGGGAGATTGGAGGGGTAAGAACTTCTAAACCTGTTGATACAAAACTTCAGAGACGCTAGCTTTTCTTTCGACTAATGTATGGTGAGGTTAGTTTTCAGGAGGATTAGCCCGTGGTTCAGCGTGGTTCTAAGGTTCGGATTCTGCGCAAAGAGTCCTACTGGTATCGGGATGTCGGTACCGTGGCTGCTGTGGATAAGGGGGGCACCCGTTACCCCGTGGTGGTTCGCTTCGACAAGATCAACTACTACAACATCAATACCAACAATTTTTCCATGGAAGAACTGGAAGAAGTTGCTGCACCCCCGAAGAAAGGCTAATGCCTCTGCCGGTCCATGATCGGATGGATTCTGATGATGGTAGGGTGTTTGGTGATGTCCTGTCTTGATCTGAGGTGATCCTCTAGCCTTGATTGCCCTTGCACGGGTTGGAGGGGTGGATCGGATCGAGATCGGTGGTTGAACGTTCAAGCCTGCTCTGATTCATTCTTGTGCCTGAGCTACCTGAAGTTGAAACCGTTCGACGGGATCTGGAGCAGTTGCTCACAGGTGAGACGATTGCCTGGGTGCGGGTGTTTCTGGATCGGACGGTAGCGTATCCCGATATTCCTCAGTTTTGTGAGTGCCTCGTCGGTTGCCAGTTCAAGGGCTGGGATCGGCGAGGTAAATATTTGCTAGGGCATCTCGATCGGGGGATCCGGCTGGGGATCCATTTGCGGATGACGGGTCAATTGCTTTGGTCTGAGGCCACGGAACCGATCCCAACCCATTTGCGCGTTCAATTTGGCATGGCAGGGGGAAACGAACTCCGGTTTGTGGATCAGCGCACCTTTGGTCAGATCTGGGCTGTGCCTGCGGGGATGGAC
>CAZONZ010000592.1:0-2296 GCA_964581005.1 uncultured bacterium | reverse complement strand
AGAGGAGCCAGGATGGACAGGCCGAGCGGCCTTCGGGGATCTAAGCAGGTCACGAGGCAACGGTAGAAGGGCACTATGGAGCGGGAGTTCGGATCGTATTGATCAAGGTAGGTCACTATGGATAGGGAGAAGGGCTGTCGGGGATCGTGGCACCGCGATGCAACCGCTTGCAGACATGAGGGATCGTGAAGGATCTCGCTGAGGGGTCAGTCACGAGAGCATGGATGGGTAACCCCCCTGCGGCAAGCGGCTTCATGGAGAGGCGACTCCTCAAAACCAGGATGACTGACGACGAGGGAGGATCCCGATCAAGGGGTGATCCTTAGGATCCGCTGGATTCGTTAGATCCCAGGGTCTGGAGGAGGGCATGGAGATCGGGGACGGAGAGGTTGAGGGTTGAGGCCATCCTGTCCAGCAGGATCTCGTCTTCGGTTGCCTGAGCAAACCGTGGCCATCACTGGATTGGGTGCGCACTACCTTCCACTTCCACACAGGATAGAACTCCATGGGTTGCAGAAGGAGCTTAGATCTTAGATCCCGGCACGCCCCATCGCTAAACCCATAACCAGCATCCCAAAAACTAGAAAAGGCTGAGCACTCGCTTGGTATTTGACATCGTTATTGAGCGGATCCCGCAAAAAATACATGTCTTGGAACACGATCTGCGGAATGATCAACAACACCAGGATCGCTGCATACAATTGCATCCCGATCCCCACCAAAAATGCAGCCATGCCAAATTGGAAGAAGTCGATCATCAGAACCGAAATCCAGGCAGCAGTTTGGAGCCCAAAGGCCACAGGTAGAGAACTTAAGCCTAGCTCTCGATCACCTTCCACACTCTTGAAATCATTGACGACCGCGATCCCTAATCCGGCCAAGCTGTAGATCAGGGTGAGCAGACAGACCGTGAAGTTGAGTTGACCAAACAGAGCATGTCCAGCCCACCAAGGCAGAGCAATATAACTCGCTCCCAGGGCATAATTTCCTAACCAACCGTTTTGCTTCAGTTTAAGCGGCGGTGCTGAGTAAATGTAGGCTAGGAACGCACCCAGCAGAGTAATACAGGTAAGGGACGGGATCTCATGCTGAACCCACCGATCTAAACCATAGGCCAGGACCAGACCTAGCCCCAATAACACCCAGATCTGAGTGATCACCCGCCAGAGAGGAATGGCTCCAGACGGGATCGGGCGATAAGGTTCATTGATCGCGTCGATCTCACGGTCGTAGTAGTCATTCAGGGTTTGAGTGTAGCCTGCCATCAAGGGGCCAGACAGGATCATGCAAGCTACGGCCAATCCAACGTTTTCCCAGCTCCACGTGAAATAGCCGGAGGAGGCAGCTCCTGGGATCACCCCCCAAACCAAGGGGATCCAGGTGACGGGCTTCATCAACTGCAGGTGGAGTTGCCAGATCGAGCGGGATTCAACATCACCGCCCTTCATGCCCAATAACTGGCGGGCACGGGATCCTTTAGCTTTGGCCGGAGTTGCCTGGGGATCGGCGCTGGCGGTGGTCTCTGGATCCGTGGCTGCCTCTGCAGGAACTGGATCAGGGGTGAGATCGGGGGTGGTTTCTGGGGAAAAGCTCTCGGTCATGGGATCGGGGGGATCGAAGCAAAAAAAGGACAGACAAAAAGCTGATCAGGCCAGCTAAGCTACTCCCCATGCTAACGGTATTTCGACCCGAAACTCAGCTATTCGCAATCCTGAGCCCCTTGAGCTAACTTCTGCACTCAAGTTTCCCCCGATCCACGCAATGGTTCCAGAGAATGGTTCCAGACAATGGTTACCAGGGGAGGGCGATCGGTCCACCAAACTTACGCAGTTCCGCAAAGAAACGGCCTTGGGGACCACCATCCGGCAGCGTTGCTAGATAGATCGCAGTCTCAGCTCCTTCCTCAGCGGTGAAGGGTGCGGACTCCCCTCCCATATCGGTTTTCATCCAGCCAGGAGAATAGGCGTTGATCAAGATGTTGGATCCTTGCAACTCTTTCGCCAAAAGCGTCGTTAACCCGTTTACCCCAAGCTTGGAGAGACGGTAAGAGGGGGCCAGCGGATAGTAATCGCTAGGGATCGCGTTGAGTGACGCCATTTCCGTAGACACATTCACAATCCGACCGTAGTTTTGAGCTTGCATCAATGGGATCAGGGCTTGGCAGATCTGCAGCACTGCAATCAAGTTCGTTTCAAGGGTTGAAAGCAACGTTTGGGGCTGCACCGTCAGGAGGCTGGCTTCTTCAGCTTACCCGCTAGGAGCCCCGCACTGTACCCGAAGGGTCAGTGTCGGGAGG
>CAZONZ010000591.1:0-2301 GCA_964581005.1 uncultured bacterium | reverse complement strand
ATCTGACTTCTCTAGGATAGCCCTTGCCAAGCAATCCACAGCCAATTAAGTCAAGTTTTTTGTTGCACCGAGTATACATTGTTCATTTTATATCGTTTGTTGTTACAGGGGTCTCTGTGAACGCTTGCAAGAGGTATACTGAGGCGAACCCCATCCATCTTGAGGAGAAGTCGTTGAGTTGGGAGATCACTTCAGAGCGTCTATGCCTCGCCCCGATCCAACCTGAGGACGCGGAGCTCCTCCACCTGATCTGGACTGATCCGCAAGTGCGATATTTTTTATGGGATGACACAATTATTCCTTTTGAGCAGACCCAGGCGATCGTTGCCACTAGCCAAACCCTCTTCGCTCAATCTGGGTTCGGGATCTGGGGGATCTGGGAGCATGGATCGAATCAAGCGAATCAAGCGAATGAATCCAAGGATCTACTTGGCTTTGCCGGATATTGGCATTTTCGGATCCCTCCCGTGCTTGAGCTTCTGTTTGGGGTAGCTCCCCGTCACTGGGGCTGTGGGATTGCAACTGAGTCAAGTCACAGGCTGATCCGTTATGCGTTTCAAGACCTGGGATGGGCTAAGGTTGAAGCAAGTACCGATGTGGAGAATGTTCGTTCGATCCGAGTCTTAGAAAAACTGGGGTTACAGTCTCACAAACGTGAAGTGATCGAAGGATTAGATACTCTGTTTTACCAGATCACTCGCCCAGATCAGGAGTGATGGTATAGCCGGGTGATCAAGGCGTTCAGGGTTGAGGGGGGCTACTGATCATAAATTGCGGTTATGCTGACAAGGAATTACGCCGAATTGAATCTATCCAGATCCCCTGCGTCAGACTAAACTGCTTGAGTGGCTGAAAGCCTGCAGCGGTGTGTACAACAACTGCCCGTCATCATCCGTTGGGTTCAGGATCGAAGCGGCTGGAATGCTCGCACCGTCTTCGTAAGATCAGGATCAACAAGATGTTATGGCTAAGTTCGTCCAGATTACCGTGTTCGGAACCCGCCTGCTAGAGCTAACATTTTGCTTAATCATTGCTAGATTGCTAGTCCTGCCGATTAGACCCCTGATTGAATTTTTTGCCGTCTCGCCCAGGTGATCCCCAATGAAAACTCTAGCAACCACAGTCGCACTTCTGAGTCCGCTGGCGCTGGCGGCTCCCGCTGCTGCTCAATCCATGATCAATGCCACGGTGGTCGATGTCCTGAATGGGGACACCCTACTGGTCAACATCAACAATTCGTTGCGCCCAGTCAATCTGGCCTACATCCGTCCTCCTTCAGGAGGGCCTGACTGGGGTCTAGATGCCCAGAATTTTCTCCAGGATGCCCTGCCCTCTGGAACTCCCATCCAACTTAATGTCAGCTGGATCAGCCCCAGTGGAACGATCTACGCTTATGTGCATGGCCAAAATGGAATGCTCAATATCCAGCTGCTGGAGCAGGGACTGTCAGCCATGTATCTTCAGTCTCCCGACCCGGTGATTCGTAGCTGGTATGAAGAGGCTCAATCATTGGCCCAAGCGAACGGCACCGGCCCGATCTGGGGAGATACCTCTCCAACTTTAGTGGGATCGATTGCAGGAGCTGCGCGCCCCCTAGGAGTAGCCACGATCGGAGCCATAGCAGTAGTCTCAGCCATTGTCCTGGCCAAAACGGTGATCAAACGGTGGAAGCAATCCACTCATGTCAGCCTGGGTAAGCTGCAGAAGCAATTGGACAAGATGAATCAAGCCTTGGTAGGTGCGTTAGCCAATCAGAAGCAATTGGAGCGCCAATACGAGCTAGCTCAGGAGAATGCCGCCAACTGGCTGGAACGAGCTGAAGTTGCGCTGCGCAGTGAAAACCAAGATCTGGCGAGAGAAGCCCTGGTGCGCAAGAAAACCTTTGTCCAGGAAGCTGAGATCGTCAAACAATCCCTGGACGAAGCCACCAACCACGTCAGTGAACTCCGCTCGACCATCGGCCAGCTGGAAACCCAGATCACAACTGCCAAAACCCAGCCCTCAACCTAGCCTGATGGGGTGGTTCCCTTGACTGATCCTGCTGATCTGAAGGAGATCTGATGAGCTATGTCTACTCTACTAACCCTGATCACCTCAGCTCGACCGATGAGGCTGCTTGTCTTGGCCATGCTCACCGGATTGGTTCTAGGAGGCACAGCTCAGGCGGAACCCGATCCACTCTATCTTCAGCTTGATCAAGCCGTTGCTGAACAGGATTGGGAGGAAGCCGTCGATCTGATCGATCAGATCCTGAAATCGGCTCCAGAACGATCTGAGGAATTGTCGAGTTATCGGCAGCAG
>CAZONZ010000590.1:0-2304 GCA_964581005.1 uncultured bacterium | reverse complement strand
AAGACTAGGCTTGAAGTTGAAGACGCTGGGAAGGATCTGCTTCCCAACCTAGATTGGTGAGAGCTGTCAATGATCGATCTCGATACATTCCATAACGTTGTTGTTTATTGCGGATCTTTTTCCCCTCAAGATTTGGCAAGATTCCAAAGTTCGCGGGCATGGGTTGGAAGTGTTTCGGATCGGCGCTGCTGATGAAGGCAAACAGGGATCCCATCATAGTAACCGGGGGTAAGGTGATCAGAGATTGGCCTAGCGCAAAACGAGCTGCATTGGTACCTGCCAACCATCCGCCAGCTGCAGCACAAGCATAACCCTCAGTCCCGATCAACTGACCTGCGGCAAACAAACTTGATCGCTGCCGAAATTGAAGAGTTGGATCCAGTAGATGGGGTGCATTCAAAAAAGTATTGCGATGCATGACTCCCATGCGGATAAACTCAGCCTTTTCGAGTCCAGGGATCAGTTGAAAGACTCGCTTTTGTTCACCCCATTTCAAGTTGGTTTGAAACCCAACCATATTCCAGAGTTGGCCAGCGCGATCTTCTTGGCGCAATTGTACGATCGCATAGGGGCGCTCACCTGTTCGTGGATCTGTGAGACCTACAGGTTTGAGTGGGCCAAAACAAAGGGTTTCACGGCCTCGGCGGGCCATTTCTTCGATCGGTAAACAGCCTTCAAAAAACTTGCGTTCCTCCTGTTCAAACTCTTTGAGAGGGGCTTGCTTAGCTTCGATCAGAGCTTCCCAAAAACAGTTGTATTCACTCTCCGTCATAGGGCAGTTTAAATAAGCGGCTTCCCCCCGATCGTAGCGAGAGGCCAGAAATACGATCTCCCGATTGAGAGAGTCTCCCGTCACAATTGGACTAGCAGCATCGAAAAAACTAAAGTATTCCATCCCTGTCCAGGATCGGAGTGCTGCCGCTAAAGGCTCACTCGTCAGAGGTCCAGTGCAGAGAACTGTGATCCCGTCTGGAATGGATTGGATCTCTTGTCGTTGCAGGTGGATCCGAGGATGATTCGCTACTCGTTCTGTGAGGGCTTGGCTGAAGTGAGCTCGATCGACCGCCAGCGCACCCCCAGCGGGAACAGCATACTGATCCGCCATTTGGATCACGATCGAACCCAGGCAGCGAAGTTCTTCCTTCAGTAACCCTGCAGCCCGATCGGTAGCTATGGCCCCAAAGGAGTTACTGCAGACTAATTCGGCTAACTGATCCGTGTGGTGAGCAGGACTTTGGCGAATCGGGCGCATTTCGGAAAGGATCACATCCAGACCAGCTGCAGCGATCTGCCAAGCAGCTTCTGTGCCAGCCAGTCCACCCCCGATCACATGGATGGGCGAGATTGAATGATGCGATTCAGCCTGAAGACTCATGGATCGGTTGCACTCCTTGGATGCCTTTACTCCCACTCGATCGTGCCAGGGGGCTTTGAGGTAATATCGTAGACGACTCGATTGATCCCTGGAACTTCATTAACAATGCGGTTTGAAATAGTAGTTAAAAGATCATAAGGTACTCTAGCCCAATCTGCCGTCATTCCATCTTCACTCCGAACAAAACGCAACACCACTGGATAGGCATAGGTGCGTTTATCTCCCATGACGCCTACCGATCGAACATTCGGCAACAACACCGCAAAGGACTGCCAAAGTTGACTATACAACCCTGATCGATTAATCTCCTGGCGCACAATCAGATCGGCATCTCGCAACACATTCAACCGATCGGCTGTAACCTCGCCCATAATCCGGATGGCCAGCCCCGGACCTGGAAACGGATGCCGATTGACGATCTCTTCCGGCAAGCCTAAGCTGCGACCAACCTTACGCACTTCATCTTTGAACAACTTCCGTAATGGTTCTACCAACTTAAACCGTAGATTCTCCGGAAGTCCTCCCACATTGTGATGACTCTTGATCTTGACCGCGATCCGCTCCCCAGTCTTGGGATCAATATTCGTGTTGGCAGACTCGATCACATCTGGATAAAGCGTTCCTTGAGCAAGATACTCAAATGGACCCAGCCGTCGCGACTCCTCTTCAAAAACTTGGATAAACTCAGCCCCGATCCGCTTCCGTTTTTCTTCTGGATCGGTGATCCCCTTCAATCGTTCCAGAAATCGCTCGCGGGCCATCACATAATGAACTGGAATATGAAATTGCTCTTCAAATAGCTTTAACAAACGCTCCGGCTCACCTTTGCGCATAAAGCCCTGATCAATAAACATACACACTAATTGATCGCCGATCGCTTTGTGTAACAAGAACGCCAAGGTTGAACTATCGACCCCCCCAGACAAGGC
>CAZONZ010000589.1:0-2304 GCA_964581005.1 uncultured bacterium | reverse complement strand
CATCAATCCGTTTCCCATTCTGGCTGAGGGGTCGGATCTGATTGAAATTGGAGTTGATTGATCAAGGCTAAAACTCGGCTACCCCGCTCCAGAGAAATATCTTGCTCGAATACCACAACTGGAGTTCGTCGGAGGGTCAAGCGTTGACCGATCTGGCGACGAACAAAACTAGTGGCCGCCTGGAGTCCTTCCATCGCCTCAGCTTGAGCCGTTTCATCCCCATAAATGCTGACAAAGATCTTAGCGTGCTGCAGATCGCGGGACACATCCACACCTGTCACACTCACCATCCCGGCCCCCACGCGATCGTCTTTAATCTCGGTGAGTAGCATCTGACTGACTTCGCGCTTGATCAGTTCAGCGACACGGGCAACCCGTCGTTCTGTGGCCATCGTGAACTCCTAGTTCTCTTCTCTAGGCTACTGTGTTCCTGACCAAGATTGTTGAATGTTGATCTCTTGAATGTTGATCTCAATGATCCTATGAATTCGGAAGAACCAGGGGATTGAACCGAGTCCCCTGGCTGAGTCAGCTACTGTATCGATCAACACACCTCAAGCGTGATCAGCAGCCATAGCCCGGATCACATCCCCGCGAGTCAGAATCCCGATCACCTTGCCTGCATCATCCAGAACGGGCAGCCGATGCACCTTTTTCTCATGCATCAATTTTGCAGCCTCTTTCAGCAATTTGTTTGGTTTGATCGCCAGCGGATTTGACGTCATCACTTCCCCGACCGTTCGACCCAAAGCTTTGTGCAGCTGTTTCTCGTAGCGAATCGGATTTTCCAAATAGATCACACTGTCCAGAAACATAATGTAAGCGGGGGGCTCCACCCCGGTTTCCTGCCACATCAGATCCGTCTCAGAGATCACGCCCACCAACTTGCCCTGCTGATCGACAACGGGCAATCCACTGATCCGTTTTTCCGCCAAGATCTGGATCGCTTCGTTGAGCGGCATGTCAGGGGACGACAGGATCGGATCAGGCGTCATCACATCAGCAACAGTTTTGGCCATAGATCCTTACTCCTTTTCAATTGCAAACGGGATATCGCTCTGGCGCACCTTAAATTATAGAAATTGATTTTGCAGCCCAACCAGAATATTCACAAATCGGATCATGATAGTGTTGCTGGCCTTTTGAAGTTGAGGACACTCATATGGCAAGTCAAGCCAGTACGGGTGTAGACTCATGAATGCAACTCGTGCGTGATGGTACGGGCCTACATGAATCATCAACTTCTGTGTTTGATATTGAAACATCAATTCAGTAAATACACGGCAGGTTGGTTAGTAGGATCACGAGTTGAGAAACCCTCAGAATCAGGCTTTTTCAGGAGGTGAATTGAAACAACTTGGCTTAGTTTGGGAGCAAAGCTATGCATTCAGGAAGGATGATTTCCCTATGAATACGCCTCAGCAAACCTGGGATGCCGAAAATTATGCTAAAAACTCTTCAGCTCAACTCCATTGGGCTCAGGTCTTTTTAGCGTCCTTAATGTTTGAAGGGGATGAGACCTTACTGGATATTGGTTGTGGAGATGGGAAGATCACAGCTCAGTTATCCCGGCTCGTGCCACGGGGATCCGTTCTAGGGATTGACGCTTCTGAGGACATGATCCATTTTGCCTCAACCTCTTTCCCTAAGGAGCAATACCCTAACTTGAGGTTTCAGCAGATGGATGCTGCTACCCTTGATCTACCGCGCCAGTTTGATGTTGTTATTTCTAATGCAGCTTTGCACTGGATTGAGAGTCCACAAGCTGTTTTAAAAGGGGTGCAAGCTTGTTTGAAACCTGGAGGCCAATTTCGGGCTCAAATGAGTGGACGAGGTAATGCAGCCCAATTATTTGCAGTTGCCAACCAAGTGATGGCCCTCCCCACTTGGCGATCTTATTTTGCTGACTTTGTATTTCCCTTTCACTTGTATGGATCCGAAGAGTATCACCAATGGTTGGTAGAACATGGCTTTTGCCCTATCCGAGTCGAGTTAATTCCTAGAATCTCATCCTATAATTGTTCAACTGACTTACGAAACTGGCTGCAGCCTGTATGGTTTCCTTTCTCAAATTATCTTCCTCCTGCATTACGTTCCCCGTTTCTAGAGGAGATTGTTGATCTTTACGCCAGAAACCCTTCGGTAATCGATGATCAGGGTAAAATTCTCCTTCATAGTATTCGCTTAGAAGTAGAAGCTTCGCTCAATTGATGGTGTTTGGGAACAGGGATTGAGTCTTTACGGGAATCGAGAGCGGGATGACACTTAACCTACATCTCGCTTGATTAAATCCCGAAACTCTGA
>CAZONZ010000588.1:0-2319 GCA_964581005.1 uncultured bacterium | reverse complement strand
GTGAAGAGGGAAGCCAGCACCGTACCGCCTAGCGGTCGGTGTCTGGTAGTTCACGAATATTTTTCCAGCAAGCTGGTGCTCTTGAGTTGCCACTGGAGACCCATAAAAGCCCAATTCAAAAACTCATCGATCTCTTCTTCCGTAAACTGCATGGCTTTGCCAATCTTGATGATCATGTCTTCTTCAGCTTCGGCCAGCTCATTGTTGACCACGGCCATCGCCGCCAGATCCCGTAAGATCAACGCTCCCACGGCTGAATGCAGTCCCGGTACCTGCTCCAGATCCAGCACCTCAGTCTCTAGGTACGACTGTACCGTTGCTGGATCGATCCCCATGCCTTCAGCAATCTGAGTGAAAAAAGTTGCCTCATCGTCGTCTAGCTGTTCATCAGCACGGGCTACGGTGATTAAGGCTTTGAGATACAGCTGTTTCTGGTCATCGGTTAGATCGGCGTAGCTAATCATCAGGGTCTGCTCCAAATCTCGATTCAGATCAATGAATTCCTCCATAGATACTCTGCCACATTCTCTGCCCCAGTTTTGCCCTGTTTCTCGATTCTCTTGATCAAGTTCAAACAGACCATCACCCTAATGGAACCAAGCGAGAGTCGATCAGCGAATCCCCAGACTTGCCTTGGAGGATCAGCCCTGTATTCGCCATTAGGTTTCCTCCTGCCCAAATCGATGCCCCATGCGATCAACAGCCCAAATCCTAGACCATCAGTTCCTATTGATACTATTTGAATACGATGGACAACAGATGTCCTTGGGTGAGTTGAGGCGACCTAGCGGATCTTTCTGCATATCATCATCACTCCCCTGCTAAACCTCTATTGCTGACTAGCAGGAGTTTCTTGGAGAGGTTCCTGCTCAATCAGAATCCTGATAATTCTGGAGAATTTTGTGTCAGGAGCCAGTACAGTTGCTGAGAAAATAATGATCGCAATCAACACCGAATAGACTAAACTAGCAACCACACTTGCCCCGACAGCCGTTCCGAACTGGGTATACTTTTTGATCTTATCTTCCACTTCCTCACAGACAAAACTACTGATCAACTCATGCAATTCGGATTCGCTATTTTTCTTTAAGGTTCCCAGGGTCTTTTCCTCACTAGAGTATCGAATAATTCCCTTCATTTTCTCGTCACTGGGGTATGTTCCATCGTCACGATGAGCCTTTTCTATATACTGATACTTCTGGATCATGTATTGAGCATAGGCGAGCATCCCTACGACTCGATGATATTGAGATTGAGAATCATCTTCAGTCGGAACAAGCTTTCTGAAGATTAGATCCCCCTCTAAAACTGTGAGATTTTCGCTTGGGGTAGCAGGCTTCTTCATAGTCTAGACCTGTTGGTCAATCTGTTCTCTCTCCGCTAACTCACTCTCAGCCTCAAAAAAAAAGTTGATCTGAATCTCCAACTCAGGCTTAAGACTTTCATTGTAGACCTGATCAAAGCTTTCCTTTCGATGAAGTAGATCATAAACATATTTGGTTAAATCTACAAGTTTTTCGTCCCGCTCTGACTCGTTTAAGGAAGATAAAGGGGGAGCATCAAAAAACGAGTATTTGCTCAGAGGAGAATCTCTAAGTATAGTAGGATGAATGGCCACCGGAACAATCGTTAACTTGTTCTTAGAGGCCCGATCAAGTAATAGAGGAAGCTCACCATCTTGAGCAAAATTTGATGCTAAGTAGGATGGACTCACTAGTATAACCGCAATCTTTGAGCGATCGATAGCCGCTTCAACCTGTTCCTGCCAAAGCATTCCTGGAAGGATCTTAGTGTCATTCCAAGCTTCAATAACATTACGCTTGATCAGAGGCGTTAAGAAGGTAAGAATGCGTGAGACCCACTCGTGATCTTTGCGACTATAGCTGATAAAGACTTGATCTTTCTTATTCTTATGCATATCCAGACTCCTGGTATTGCTTCTGTCCATGAGCTTATCATGCCAGATTCGGGCGTAACCCAGTCTGTAAACCCAGATGGGCGAAGATCATGGGCTTATCGTCCAGTCCCCAAAGCTGAGATCGATCGTTCTCCCGATAGCCGATCCTCATCCCAGACTCCCGTGGCTCAGCCAAACCTCTGGAGGAATCTACCAAATTACCAAAAAAAAGATCCGCTCAATCACCTCAGAGTAGGTTAGACTAGCTTTCTATGACTTTTCGCCTGTGCAGAGATCTTGATCCACATGGTTTGGATCGGGCGCTGCACCTAACCCCTCAAAAGATTTTGGACCTGACTCGTTACCCGAACAAGCAAGGAGCATTGACCTTATGGTGAAATTGCGCCTCAAGCGCTGTGGCA
>CAZONZ010000587.1:0-2349 GCA_964581005.1 uncultured bacterium | reverse complement strand
GAGATCGGCGATATTCTGTACGAAGCAGGGCGAATTGATCGATCTCAGTATGCAGAGATCCAACACGCTTAGCAGTCTCATCCATCTTAAGTTAGATTATCTTAAGTTAGATCATCTTAAGTTAGATCATGATTTAGCCCTGCTGATCAATCGAGGTTGAAGCTAAGTTCAGAACAAATTATCCTGTAAGAGTTGATGTATCGAAACTAACGATCATGCTTATTCAACCCCAGACTATTGACAAACCTCTTTACTATAAATTGAAGTTGACTTAAGCATAGACTTAGAACCGATCATGTCTCCTGGCGGCGCCCAATCTCAGCCTTGATCGCTTGCAGATTTTGGCGGATCTGTTTGACAAAGACTCCAGTAAATGTGGTTGTAGCGACCCCACGACTTGAGGCTTGTGCCTGATAGGTAAGCAGGATTCCAGTGGTTTGCTCTGGATCGATCGATGAGGGTAGTATTCCAGAATCTAATTGCCATGATCCAGATAATTCTTGTAAATGATCGCCTTCTATCAATGAGAAATCGATCTGAGTTTGGGGTTGTTCTTGCAGCTCTAGTAATGTTCGACTGCTGATTTGGAAAACTAAAACATCTGTCACATTAACCGATTCCATGATCACGCTCTTGCCCTGATCGGTAGCCTCCTGAGAAAGAACGGTATTGCTGATAAGTCCTGGTAGGAAATCAGAGAGAGCTTCATAGTCCGTTAGAACATCCCAAACCTGATCAGGTGTTGCCTCGATCCAAACCTGCCCTCGGAATTGATCATGATCATGAGCTACGATAGCTTCCCCTTGATCTAATTGTTGCTGATCCGTGGGATCCCACTCCCAGGGTTTAGGCTGGTAATCAACACATTGACTATTGTCTGGAAAGCGGGTGCAAAGTTGATCGAGATCTTGGGCTAAGGCCCCGGCTTGATCGGTAGCACTCAAAAGCAGTCCACTCATTAGACTCACAAGTCCCCAAGACAAGGATCGGTAATTCAATGGGTAGCGAGGAGAAAACGATCGATTCATGAGGATAACTCCAAGGGGGCAAAACAAGGTGATAGATCCTAACAGTTGGCAATGATCAGTTAGGCATTCCTCAATGCTTCATGAAAACCTCAGCTCTGAAATCCGCAAGCTGCCAGCCATCATTTGAACGTTAGCGAATGAACGTTAGCGAACTGGAGCTAGATTTTGATCAGAGGCAGAATGGGACTCGATGAAGGATGGGCGGCGAGGGACTTCAAAGGTATGGCGATCTTTAGCAAGCAGCGTGTTGGGGAAAATGGCTTGGGCTTCGGCTTGCAGATCCTCTAGTGAGATTGGGCCTTCTTTGCCGTAGCGGGGGCTAAAGTGGGTCAGGATCAGGGTTTGGGCCTTGGCTTCGAGGGCAACGCGAGCGGCCATAGCAGCCGTGGAATGTTTGCTGCGACGAGCTAGAGCCCGATCCACTTCGGCGTAGGTAGCTTCATGGATCACGAGATCGGCAGCACGGGCAAGATCAACAGCATTACGGCAGTAGGTGGTATCGGTGCAATAGGCCAGCTTACGCCCTGGAAGGGGTTGACCAACGTAATCGGTGCCGTTGATCCGACGTCCATCGGACAAGGTGATCGTTTCGCCTGCTTTTAAGCGTCCATACAGAGGGCCAGAGGGGATCCCATCGGCTTGAGCTTTTAAGACATTGAAGGTACCTGGACGATCGTGTTCAACAATCCGGTAACCAAAGGCAGGCACACGATGATCTAAGGGAGCACAGTAGACGGAATAGTCTTCTTCGCTCATGATCAATCCAGTTTCAACGGCATGGATCCGGATCGGGTAGTGGATGTGGGTTTCGCTGTAGCGCAGCACCAGTTTGAGATAGTCTTCTAATCCGGGTGGGCCGTAAATATCGATCGCGTCTGGGGGACTACTCATGCCGCAGGTGGCCAACAGTCCCGGCAGACCATAGATATGATCCCCGTGCATGTGGGTGATAAAGATCCGGCGGATCAAGCTGGAGCGGAGATCGTCGTGGCGGATCAGTTGATGTTGGGTGGCTTCGCCGCAGTCAAGCAGCCAGATCTCGGCGCGTTGGGGGAGTTGCAGGGCGATCCCGGAGACATTGCGGCGGCGGGTGGGGACACCGGAACTGGTGCCGAGGAAGGTCAGGCGGATGGCATTGGGATCAGGTTGAGTCATGAGTTGCTGGAGAAGGATCCAAAATGATCAAAGCGGATCGAGCAGAGCAGTGCAAAGCTCTTTCCAGTCTCAACCGATCGGCCCTTGACTGTCAAAACAAGTGAAGCTGTCGGGTGAACGAAAAAAGACGCGGTGACAGGAAAAGGCGTAGAGTTTGAGTGTTCAG
>CAZONZ010000586.1:0-2354 GCA_964581005.1 uncultured bacterium | reverse complement strand
CACGGCAATTCGGAATGCTCGCCTGGTGAAGGACCTGCTTGCATTGAACCCGTCGAAAATTCCGTGTCGAGCAGTACCGTTCGAGCGGGTCTGCTCCGTTGGCTAGACACAGGGGACAACGGCTACAAGTTAGGGATGTCTGGGGGAACGGATGATCACTTTGGTCGCCCTGGCTGCGTTCAAGAAACCCTGGGATGCTTCTTCAACAACAAGAATGTCTTCCTGCCGGTTACGGGTGGATTGACAGGTGTGTATACTCGACAACTGACCCGATCGAGTATCTTCAATGCCTTTGCCAACCGCCATATCTACGCCACCACAGGTCCCCGGATCCACTTGGAGTTTGATGCTCTAGCCAGCGGGTCTCGTTACATGATGGGCGACACGATCCCCAGCGACTCTGAAACTCCTGTCGAGATCCAATTCTTTGGTCGCGCCATTGGGGAAACCGCTCAGATCAACCAGGTCGAGTTGCTGGAAAACGAAGAGGTGATCGAGACGGTCCGGCCTCGGTCTTCTGACGGTTTGATGGTATTCACCAAAGTTACCCCTTCTACCAACTCGTTCTATCGAGTCCGAGCCTTCCAGCGTGATACCCTTCGGGTTGACGGGGTATTGGCTCCAGAACGGGCTTGGTCTTCTCCGATCTGGGTGGAGTTGAGCTAGGTTCAAGGCAAACGCTGATCGTTGAAAAAGGTCCAGATCACTTCAGCAGCGTTGATATCCTGGCTGATCTTACCCACGAGATTTTCCCGAACCCGGCCTCTTGAACTTCCAGGCCAACCATGTCCACCCTCAACCACTTCATAGACCTCAACCGATCCGGCTGTTGGACAGCCCGTAGCGTCATGCAAAACTACACGGGTCCCATCGGTAGGATCGCGATCGGGAAGCTCAGTCAGTTGGGCTACCCCCGCACAGCCATTGTGATCCCGCCAAAACGCTAAGGTGGCAGGAACGGAAAGGATCTCTCCTCCTGCCGGTCCAGCCACAGTTCCCCCAGCCCAAGGCACAATCCGATCCGCGCTACCGTGGATCATCACTAAGGGAATTGATCGGGATGGCTGACAGGTTGATTGGAGAGGATCCGGTAGGGTGGCGCTGACCGAAGCAAAGGCAGCAAATCGATCCGGCTGTTGGCACGCTAAGGTTTGAACTAGAAATCCACCATTAGAGGTTCCCACGGCATAGATCCGAGCGGGATCAACCGAGTAGATAGCCATCAGCTCATCCAATAGATCCTGAATAAATCCCAGATCATCAATCGCCTCATTGGGATCATTGGTTTGGCGGGCATCGTTCCAGCTATAGGCATTGCCGCTACGGATCCCATCAGGGTAAACAACGATGAAACCTTCCCGCTCAGCGATCGAGTTGAAATTAGTATTGCGCGCTAACTGTTCACCACTACCCCGTCCACCATGAAAGGCCAAAACGAGCGGGAGTGGATCACCCTGACGATAGCGAGAGGGCAGGTAAACTACAAAGGATCGAGATCGGTTTTGAGAGGTGATCTGGCCCTGCTGCAAGCTAGACGTCGGGGCTTGGGCCATCTGGGATCTGGAGGATGAATCTGGACGAAGCCAGTGGGAGGCGATCGCTCGACAGCCAGACGTGGCCAAGACCATGAGTAGGATCAAAAACCCTAAATGGACGGATCGAGGCATGGAATATCTCCTGGGAGCTCTGAGTTGAAAACAACACCTTATCAATCGTGAACCGATCTTGAAGCTGTTTTGATCAGTGAGATCACACGATCAGCAAGCCAAACCCAAGCTGACCTAACCTGCGGAATGGGGGATCAAAATCTTCAGTCTTCGAGCATTCAAGAAATAATCTGAAACACGTTCGCCCCTGTCCAGATGATTTCAATCAGATCTTCAGTTTCTTCGAGAGACTATGATACAATCCAGCCGTCTTATGCTTAGTGAAATTTTATGTTCTCCTCCGATAAATTATTAAAAATAAAAACACAGCAATCCTATAACTGGATCTCCAGATTTAGCCTGAGATCAACACTGGGATCTACCCTCTGTCTAAGCCTTTTCCTCGTCGGTTGTGGTGGAAATGATGGGTCTGTAGCGTTAGATCCTTCTCAAGATCAAACTGCTGCCAGCATCGAAGGGATAGAGCTTTTCTATGATGGGAATCAACGATCGATCCTGCCTCGTGATGCGGCGATTACATATGCCATCTCCAACGGCACGACTGATCCCAATGAAATCGTTAATTTTGTCAACAATGAGCTTGAAATTGATCTGACCCTCGATCATGTCACAGGGCTAGCAGCCGATCCCGTAACCGTTTCAGACATTGATGAAGATGGGCAATTCGGTACGGAAGCAGATGCAGCG
>CAZONZ010000585.1:0-2361 GCA_964581005.1 uncultured bacterium | reverse complement strand
GAGGGCCTGCTTCCAAGCCTCATCATAGCGAGCGGTTTCGGTCATGACTGATCCTCGATCCTGTCTCGAAATTCTCTATAAAAATGGATCCTTGACCTCCACAAACAGCTACACGACTGACTCCGGCAGATCCACGGAAACCCATACCCTGAAGCCTGCGACCACTCCTATCTTAGTGTTGAATAGCTTTTTGAGATCTGCATAGCCAACTAGATCGTGTCCCTCTTGCTCACTTGCAGTAGGATCCGTCTGAATAACCGATCCGATCCTGTCGTGCTTCAAACCAGTGATAGATCCGATCCCATTCCATGAGCTGGTCGTTATTGGGCAATTTCAAGTTCAGTTGAACATAGCGATCAATCGCCCAGTTAGCGCGACGTTGGAGCATTTGTAAAGGAAATTGAGTTGCGATCGCTAGAGCCGTGATCCCTGCTGTTTTCAGGGCCGCAATGCCGGGATAGCTAGCCTCAATTCCTAAGCAATCGGTCGCCGGGATCTCTAACCTAGCCAACGCCAGTTCATGTAAATAACTTGGGGAAAGACCGGGATCTTGAGGCTGATCCGATCCTGTGACAACTACGGTGAAGAGGGATCTAAGATTTAACCGATCCAGAACGTAGTCCACTTCGCCCCCATTCACCCCTGTGACAAGCCCTAAACGAGATCCCCTCCGTTGAAACTCCAACAGGGTTTGGTGCAAATCCGGGATGATCGGTAACTCAAGCTGCTGAGCCATGATCTCGACATAGATCTCGCGTTTTTGGCGGAGTAAGAGTTCCAATGGATCAGGTTTTAACACCCGTCCTTGATCGCTCCAGATCGCACGCAGCCGTTCCACATCCCCCCGACCTAAGTATTCATCCCGGTAAAACGTTGGATCCTTGAGATTGAGAGGCCGTAGATTGGCGCTCAGAAGCAAACGGTTGATCACCTCGGCCTGAATCGGCTCATCGTCAAGGATCACGCCACTAAAGCCAAACAAGACGGCCTGCAATGCGTTGCTCAAGCGAGTGTTCCTCCTTCTCCTACAATCCTTACCTGCCTCCAATGACGCCAAGCCCTGGATCAAGGCAACTCGTGAAACTGATGATCTCGATGATCCTAATGATCCCGATGATCCTAATGATCCTAATGATCAAACTTGGACTTAAGCCCACTCTTAAATCTATACTCAAATCTATACTCAAATCTATGCTCAAACCTGTAGCTTAGCCAGTCTGATCATAGCTCAACACGATCTGAACCCTGGACGCTAGGATTGGGTGACTGCTTGATCTCGAAGGGCAGTCAAATTCAAACTCAGATCATGGCGTAAGGATCGCTCTACCAACCCAATTGGCATTCGGCGCGGAGGCAAGACGATCAATCGATAGGTGAGTTGAGTTTCGGGAGGATCGGAGGGCGGTGGGGCTAAGGGATCCAAATTCCAGCTACCGTTAAAGAGTTTGAAATCTCCTTCGATCAGGGTAAAGCGCAGTTGGCGGGGAAAGTCTTCCTCGATCTTGAGGATCACAGTGGCCGAAAAGTTGAGTCCGAGGAGTTTGCGTTGCCCCACTTGTTTGACCAGTTTGCAGCCGCCCTCTTCGCCAACAATACAGCTTTCGGCCAAATTTGGAATCCGATCCGCTAACTGATCGTAGTTGGTCAGGATTTGCCAGATGGGATCGGGAGCCGTTGGGATCACAATGCTGGCTGTGATCTGGCGCTGACGTCCTTCTAAGCGTTCTACGTCGATCTCGACATCTGTAAGGGATTCCTCATTAATCTGATCGTCTGGGGAATTGGGATCGTGATCGGTTGTGGATTCCTGCAGATCTTGAGGCTCTTGTGACTCTTGATCAATAGAGCTAATCGACGAAAGAGAGGGATCAGAGTTCGATAGATTGGGATGCGACATGGGATCAAGCACTGGAAGAACAACGTCAGGACAATCGGAAGATAGAGGCTTCAAAAGATCAAACTTTTTGAGAAACTTTGCAGGGCTGCGGCTTGACTAGGATACGGAATAAACACCCGATCCATTCCCACTAACTTTAAGACTTGCTGGATCGGATCGGGCAAGCAGCAAAGGTATAGATTTCCACCTGCCCGCCGAGCATGATTGAGGGCCGAAACCAACCCTCCCAAGCCAGAACTATCCATAAAACTGACTTGACTCATATCCAGGATCACATTAGGTGTTTGTTGATCAATATGGTGATAGAGAGCTTGACGGATCTTGGGAATGGTTGCAGCATTGAGTTGATCCGTGATCGTAATGATACTGACTGGAGCTCCATTCGCCCCCTTTGCTTTACTCACCGATAAGTCAACTACCCCACCCACAAGGGGATGGGGCTTGTGATTCAAGTTCCCATTTCT
>CAZONZ010000584.1:0-2362 GCA_964581005.1 uncultured bacterium | reverse complement strand
TTGCTGACGGCCATTGCGGATCACCTGCAACGATTGGACTAGCCGCATTTCTAGATCGTGGAGCACCTGATCAACATAGCGATTGGCTTCTTCGCGCATCTGCTCGCTCTCCTGGCGGGCGCGCTGGCGGATCTCGTCCTGTTCTTGGTGAGTTTGGCGGAGGAGTTGATCGGCTTGGATCTGGGCTTGACGGAGAATCCGAGATTCATTCAGTAGCTGATCGGCCCGTCGCTCGGCGGCAGCAACGATCTCTTGAGCATAGCGTTGAGCTTCCTGCAAGATGGCCTCTCGCTGCAGCAACAGTTCCTCTGCCTCTGCTAGTGCCGAAGGGAGGTTGAGCCGGATCTCATCCAGTTGCTCCAGAAAGGCTTCTTCACTGATCAGGGTCCGCCATCCCAACAAGCGCGGGCTGGAGAGAACGGCTTCTTCCAATTGATCGAGTGCTTCCTGCACATTCATGAGGGATGCTGTCTGATCCGCGCGGATGGAGGAGGGGTCTCTCAAGGGGATCTACCGCCAATTCCTAAGGAGCCTCGGTTTGCTATGGATACGATATCAGGATCAGGGTTCCTCCAGATCGGAAACTCAGCAGCATTAGCCGGATTGGGCTGGGTTGGGGTTGGAGCGCAGAAGAGAGTACAGTAGGATGCAAACCAGAGGATTTCATCCAGGGACGCAGCCACTATGTCAGAGATCAACCCCAGTCTAGAGAATGAATTAAGTATTGGATCCAACGAGGTCCAAGGACTGGAATATGTCGTGATCGGGGTGGCCGTGTGCTTTCAGAAAGGAGAAGAAGGACGCTTGCAGGAGGTTTGGGTGGCTGAGCCGGTGTCAGCAACCGATCTGGATTGTTTGTATCATGAGGTTCGATCCACGTCCTACCAGTTACTCTATGCCACAACCTATGCTGAGGTGGTTCAATCGGATCGGCCTGTATTGCCCGGTGATGTCTTTCCGGAGGGGGTGATCCCTGGTGAGAATTTTGTTCGGCGCGTTCAGGCGGCCACGCGCACCTATCGGGCTAAGCCTCAATTTCGCCATATTCCCTTGCATGAGTGTTGTACCCCGACGACTGGGGTGTTCAAACTCAATCACAGTCCAGAGCCCCGTCGGATCATTAATGTGGCAGCAGAGGTGAAGGATGCTGACAATGTCAAACAGCACGCCCACACTCACAACGTTCTCTAGGCGTTTGGTGACGCGGCATTGGCAGGAGTGGCGTGATCGCCTGCCGAGCCTAGCGGTTCAGACTCTGGATCGACGCTGTTGGCCCTATGGCAGTTCAGCAGATCCAAGGCGGCTGCTTGATCAGATCCATTCCGGTCAGATCTCGATGGTGCAGGGATCAGGACCGCATGGGTTGATCCTCTGTAAACGGTTTACCTCGGAGTTAGTGGTGTTTGGGGGAGCGGTGGGGATCAGTCGGGATCAAAGTTGTACAGCCGTGATTCCCCTGGGAGACATAGATCTGCGTTTGCCTCAGACCTTTCTAGAACGGCAATGGTCCTATCGACGTCGGATCCTTTCGATTGAGTGGCAGCAAGCGATCACAGAAGCCCATCCTTCGACCCGTAGGGCTCAGATCTTGTTGGAGCGTTTGGAGGAGTTGTTTCCTATGGCTCTACTGGATCCAGTTCCAAGTGAAGTCTTAGCCAATCTTGTGGGGATGCATCCAGCCAGGTTAGCTGAAGCCCGGTATAGCCATGTCAGATCTTAAGTCTTCAGGACTCTACCGTTTATCGTTACGCTGATGGGGTATCTAAGTACTAACTGATCCAACCATATAGTTCAATTAACGTTGTTGAAGCAGTTACTACCATTCCGCATCGTTCCCAAGAGTCTTAAAGCTTAATTGCGATCCGATAGTTCACCCCGATCGAGTGGGTAGGATAGCAACGTTCTGCCCTGATCCTCTGGATTGCCATCAAACGATCACAAATACCTTCAGGATTGATTGCTATGAGACTCTCGGAGCCTAACCTTAATCAGCTTCTCTGGCCCATCCTTGGATCTCTAACCTGTCTGATCACAGGGGGATCCGTGCTGAGTGGATGTAACAGTAGTACTCCTGTTGCTCTACAGCCTTCGATCATAGATATCGATTCCGATCGAAGCCAAATATCTCTTTACTACGATGGCGATACTACAATCGCTCAACCTGCGGATGCTGCGATCGCGTTTGCTGTTTCTCAAGGGATCACAGATCCGGGGCAGATCAACGACTTCTTACTTGATGTGTTGGGTGAGTCAGAAACTGAGATCAACCTGGATCCGCTAGCCAATACAGAATTTGATGGTGAGTCGCCCCACGGAACGGTTGAAGATGCAGCGATCCTGTACACAATTGCCTATCAATCTG
>CAZONZ010000583.1:0-2363 GCA_964581005.1 uncultured bacterium | reverse complement strand
CTGGTGGGATCAAGCTGGCTGTATTCAGTTTGAGCTTCGATCCAAGTTATCTCTTTTTATTCGTCTTTCACGAGGGATCCCTTTGACTGCTGCTTCCTATCCTGATCAGAGTGATCAATCCACTCAACGTCCCAGAGTCAACGATTGGCGACTTTTGCTGGTGCTCTGGCCTTATGCTCGCCGCCATTTCAAGCTCTTGATCGTCACCTTTCTGTTTTTGCCACCCATTGCTCTAGCAGAAGCGATCCAACCGATCATCTTACAGCGGGCTCTGGACGGACCGATTGCGACAGCGGTGCAGCAAGATGGATCAGTGGAGGAGCTGCAAGGGCTGTGGGTGTTTGTGGTGTTGTTGCTGCTGACGGTGTTGGCGCGACTAGCCTTTCAAGCTTTAGAAGGCTATTCCAGTCAGAAATTAGGCCAGATCATAACCCGTGATCTCCGTAACGATCTGTTCAACCACATTCTCGCTCTCCCCTCTCGCTTCTTTGATCGAACTCCAGTTGGGAAACTGATCACCCGGATCACGAGTGATATGGAAGCCCTGGGAGATGTGTTTGCAACCGGAACTATTGGGATTGTGAGTGATCTCTTTAACCTGGTGGTGATTGCAGGGGTGATGCTGGTGCAGCGATGGGATCTCGGTTTACTGCTGATCCTGTTGGTGGTCCCGATTGCGTTGCTGGTCAATTGGCTACAACAGCGTTACCGTGATGCCAACTATCGAGCGCGAGAAGAATTGTCCAACCTCAACTCGCAACTGCAAGAGAATATTTTAGGGATCCGAGTGGTGCAGCTATTTCAACGAGAACAGCTCAACAGCACCATGTTTCAAACGACCAACCAGCGGTATGTGAATGAAGTCGATAAAACCATTTTCTACGATTCAACCCTCTCAGCCGTGTTGGAATGGATCGCCTGGTTAGCGATCGCTCTCCTCCTCTGGTTCGGTGGCAGACAAGTTTTAACACCTAGCACAGCCGCGATCCAGAACTGGGTTGCTCAGGCTGGCGCTGATCTACCGAGTGTCTCAGATCCGTTAACATTTGGCGGATTGTATGCTTTCATTCTGTTCTCCCAACGCTTTTTCAATCCCCTCCGCCAACTTGCAGAAAAATTCACCTCCTTGCAAGCTGGGTTCACTGCTGTTGAACGCTTCAGCACGATCATGCAGATCCCCTTGGATATCAAGGATCCCGCTCAACCTGCAACTCCTATCGATCGCGGTGGAGAGATCCGCTTTGAGAATGTATCCTTCGGCTATGCTGCTGATGATCGAGTCTTGAAAAATCTCAACTTTACGGTCAGAGCAGGTGAAAAAATTGCCCTGGTTGGACCCACGGGAGCAGGTAAAAGCTCGATCATTCGCTTACTTTGTCGGCTCTATGATGTTACAGAAGGCCGGATCTTGATTGACGGAGTTGATCTTCGAGATCTGACACTAGAGGATCTGCATCGTCGGGTCGGGGTGATCTTGCAGGATGGTTTTTTGTTTGCGGGCAATATTCGAGACAACATCACACTGAGTGAACCTGGAGATCTGGAGGAGATCCGGCGAGCAGCTCGATTGATGAACCTGGATGAATTGATCACACAACTGCCCCAAGGCTACGACACCCCTGTACGGGAGCGCGGTAACAATCTTTCGACAGGACAGAAGCAACTGATCAGTTTTGCCCGTGTCATGTGGCGAGATCCTCGGATCCTGGTTATGGATGAAGCCACAGCAAGCTTGGATGTTGGGACAGAAGCCTTGATCCAGTCAGCGTTGGAGACGTTACTCCAGGATCGAACCGCGATCACGATTGCCCACCGTCTTTCAACCATCCGCAATGTGGACCGGATCCTGGTTCTGCAGCGGGGGGAATTAAAAGAGCAAGGATCTCACGTTGAATTGATGTCTCAAAACGGGATCTATGCCAGTCTCTACCGACTTCAGGATCTGGGCGTTGATACCTACAGTCAACCAACTACAATTGTTGATGATTAGAGCTGAACTCACAGGGAAGGTTGGGAGGCTGATCCACTTCAGTAGGATCGATCATACTCAATCTGTGCCAGCCGTAGTTAGGCAAGGTAGGGGAGAAACAGCTTGATGACTCCTGCGACGATGGCCAAGAGAAAGCCAGCGACGACCGATCGGTTAACAAACTCTTGAGTATCTAAGCGTTTGCCAATCCCCTTAACTTCGGCTTCAAGGGCTTTGATCTCGCCTTTAAGTTCAGACTCCAGTCGAACCTGTCCAACTTTGATCTCAGTTATATTGCCTTGGAGTTTCTCAAACTTGGCATCGACAGCTTCAAACTTGGCATCAATATCCTCGCGGAAGTTTTCAAACTTCTGATCGACATCGCTGCGAAGAT
>CAZONZ010000582.1:0-2377 GCA_964581005.1 uncultured bacterium | reverse complement strand
TACAAGCTCCAAGGACATAGCGGTTTTAACTGTCTGAACTTTGATAGTATACGATAAAATATTATGGATAGACAGCCTGTTTATTGGGGTCCAAAGGCACACGCAGCGGGCCTGAGTGGCTAAATCAGGATCCCGATAGTTCATTTAGTAGATTCAAGTTAACCTGAATTAATGTTCCAGTGTACGAGGATTCTTTTGATTTAAGCTCCGATCTAGAAGGTACGCTAGCTTGCATAATATCTTCTAACTCCAGCTTTGGAGCAGGAGCAGAATGAGGCTTAGCATTTTCTCTAGTTCTCTGAATCCAGAGATATCCATTAGTCTGCAATTCCACAACTTCAGATCCAGGTTCAACAGCAATCCGAGCTAGCAGATCACCCATCCCACTGAGTAGGATCAAGTGCCCAGATAGAGTTATTGCCAAAAACCCCCAAGCAGCTTGGAAAATTTGGGTAACCTCTGAATCCATCAACAGAGTCTTGATTCGCCAAGGTCGAACTTGGATCCAGGTCAAACGATGCCATTTCAACGGATCCGTCAGCAACAATGTATTACCATCTAATCCCGCCACAACTTCCCGCGCTGGCGTTGGCAATACAAAGCTCTCTGGTTTCCCCTGATTTGATCGCAGTGAATACAAACGCAATTGCCCCCCCTGATCCTGTGAACTACCTGTTACCAGTGCCAGCATTTGATCAGAATCCATCCAAGCCAAACGCGGTGGCTCACTCCCAGTCTCCCAATCCAAAGTCCACCGATAAAACTGGTGTGATCTTGCTAAAAACTCAGGCAATGCATCAAGCTGCTGCGGCTCCTTCTCCAAACTATCAGGTGAATCTGAGGGCCACTGAATTAGCCCAAACTCATCAGCGGTAGCCCAGGCCAATTGCGCAGATCGAGAGGCAACAGCATACTGCCAAGGCATCGGTATATGCAACAGAGCACAAGGCAAAGCTCTTTCTGAAATGGAATAGAGGGTTTGCTCAGTTCTCGCCAGCCAGATGGATTTCCAATTCGGCAGAGTGTGAAGGGCAAGCACAGACTCCGGTAAAGATCCCAAATCAGTTTCAATTCCTGCAATTTGATCCATATCCTGATCAGTATCATCAGTAGTTTTACTAGCGCTCACTTTCCAGATCTGATGAGAAATTGCATAAACTAGCTGTATAGGATCCGATTCAATCACGAGCAGACAGCTTACGCCTGGAGGTAACAGCTGCGTCTTTTCAATAGGAGCTGGGTAAAGCGGTAATAACGGACCTAATAAACACCGATCGGGTTCAGCCAAAGCTACTGCAGCCAGTTGAATTGCCTCCGTCATCTTCACCGCAGTATTAAACCGACGAGGCGGCAACTTCCGCAAGACGCAATCCAGAATCGGACGCAAGGGCTCTGGAATAAGAGGATCAAGCTCAGGGCGCTGATTAAGATGAGCCTGCATTAATTCAAGTGGAGATCCAGAAAACGGTCGCCGCCCTACCAACAACTCATAAAGAATCACCCCAACCGCATAAAGATCAGATGCTGGTGAAAAGTCCCCATAAAATCGCTCTGGAGCCATATAAGCAGGCGATCCCGTAGCCGTGATCTCACCCTGTTCTCGTTTCTGATGCCGCGCAATCCCAAAATCTGTCAACTTCAACAACCAGCCATCTGCTGTAGGCTTCAGCAAAATATTTTCAGGTTTCACATCACAATGGATCAATCCCTGAGCATGAGCATGTCCAAGCCCTGCCAAAATCTGCTGGATAAAATTCAAAATCTGAACATAACTCAATGGTGTTTGCTGGTTGATCAGATCCCGAAGCGTCCCTCCTTCACAATATTCCAGCACTAGGTAACGCCCTTCTCTAGCGTGCTCCAATGCATCGCAGCGTGTAATGTTGACATGATCAAGTGTGAGCAAGTAACGTAATTCTCGCAAAAGATTCTGAGTCGGGAAGCGTTCCAACTTCAACTCCTTAAGCGCAACCAACTCTCCTGTATTGATCCGTCTTGCACAATAAACCTGGCCATACTGACCTTTGCCCACCATGCCCAACATTTCGTAAGCACTGGTGATTGATCGATCAGAACGAGTGCGGTGCGGCCAAGTCACAACCAGATCCACCTTTCCTTGGCACAAGTATAAAGATAGGATCCACTTTTTGGACAGTATTTGCGAGAACTTGAGGATCTCTTTAAGCAACTCAACTAAAAGTATCAACGATATAAGAGCCAGAAAAGAGCTTGTGTGCTGTCTGATCAGGTTTCTACCAGATCTAAGGATACTCTAAAGACCAAAGCAACAAAGGACAAATCCCTTGTTGCTTTAGATCACGGTCAAGTATAATCCTGGCACCGAGCTAGGTTTCCGTGGGGCAACCCCCAGAGTAGG
>CAZONZ010000581.1:0-2378 GCA_964581005.1 uncultured bacterium | reverse complement strand
GCGTGCCATCGAAAAATAGGTTAACAAACCCAAGATATCCACCATCGTCGTAATGAATGGAGCCGACATTAACGCTGGATCCAATTTCAAAAAATGGAAAAATAGCGGTAAAACAGTCCCTGAGATCGAAGCGAGTAGAGTGATCAGAAAAAGACTAACTCCGACAACAGCAGCTAGACTCAGATCCCCTTCCAACACAAAAGCCCAGGCCATTGCAACAATACATAGCATCATGCCCAGTAATGCCCCAGCTAAGCCTTCGCGGATCACCAAACGCGCCGCTCGCCAGATCGATCCAGCTCCTTGGATCTGAATTTGATCCGTACTTAAGCCTCGGATCACAACAGTTGACGATTGAGCTCCAACATTGCCTCCGGTTCCGGTCAATAGGGGAATAAACGCAGCCAGTGCTACCGCAGAAGCTAAGACTTGTTCTTGGGAGTTAATGATCCCACTCGTAAACGTATTGGCCACCAGCAAGATCAATAACCACAACACCCGCTTGCGAGCAATCGTTAATAAATTACTTTGAAAATAGTTATCACCATCTGCCTGTACCCCACTCAAACTATAAATATCTTCTGTCGCCTCCTGTTCCAAAATATCGAGAACATCGTCTACAGTCACGATCCCCACTAACCGACCTTCAGCATCCACCACAGGCACTGCCAAAAAGTCATAGCGTTGGATCACCCGTGCCACTTCTTCTTGATCCATATCTGTCGGAACCGAGATCACTTCACGAGTCATCACTTCTCCCACCCGCTCATAGGGCTGAGCCGTGACCAGATCCCGCAACGATAAGATCCCCGTTAAATATCGAAAGGGATCGGTGACATAGAGGTAATAAATCGTTTCACTAAACTTAGCCTGACTGCGGATCCGTTCCAGTGCTTCTGTAATCGTCCAGTGCTCCTTCAGCGAGATATACTCCGGAGTCATGATCCGGCCCGCTGTATCGGGTTCATATCCCAACAACAATGCTGTTGCCTGACGTTCGGCAGCATTGAGCTGAGGCAGCAACCGACTCACCACTTTCGCAGGCAATTCATCAAACAAACGGGCTCGATCATCGGGCGACATTTTGCCGACCACATCTAACACTTCTTGCCGCTTAAATTCTTCCAGGAGGGCTTGCTGCACCGTCGAGTCGAGATACTCATACACCTCCGCTGCTTCATCTTTCGAGAGCAGACGAAACCCGATCACTTGCATCGTTTCCGGCAAGCCACCGATCACTTCCGCAATATCAGCAGGCTGGACTGGGACAAGCAGCGTTTTAGCCCCTTCCAAGTTGTTGTGATCCAGCATGGCCTGCAATTGCTCACGCACCAGATCGACAACCTCTTGGCGGGGGGGCTTGGGGGGGGAAGGGAGAAGTTTATAGTTTTCAGTCACCAAGGATCTCCCCCATTCAGAATTAGACGCTAAGCCACAAGCTACACCACAGGGGAAAAGACAACCCCCTCACTCCAGATCGTCATGCTCGATCTCGTTCCCCCTTGTCCACCCAGATCCTAGAGTGGGTCTTTCTCCTCGGTGGAACTTACAGCTTTAGCCCAGAATGCTATAGCCACTATCGACATAGAGCACCTGTCCTGTGATCCCGCTGGCTAGATCGCTAGCGAGGAAAGCCGCTGTATTCCCGACCTCAACTTGATCAACATTGCGTCGCAAGGGAGCTCGTTCTTCAACAATACCCAACATGGAATGAAAGTCTGAAATCGCGGCAGAAGCCAGCGTGCGGATCGGGCCTGCTGAGATCGCATTCACTCGGATCCCTGAGGGGCCTAACTCAGATGCCAGATAACGGACACAGGTTTCTAAGCCTGCTTTGGTGACCGCTGCCATGTTGTAGTTCGGCACCACTCGCACGCCCCCCAAGTAGGTAAGACTGATCACACTGCTTCCCTGACGCAACAGCGGCTTAGCAGCTTGACAGAGCGCGATCAGTGAGTAAGTACTGACATCCATAGCCAGGGCGAAACCATCCCGCGAGATCGAGGAAAACTCACCCGTCAGTTCCTCTTTTTTGACAAAGGCCAGACAGTGGATCAAGATATCGAGCTGGCCCCATTGCTCCTGGATCGCGGTGAATAGATCCTGAATCTGGTGATCCTGCTGGACATCACAAGGCAGCAAGAAGGCGGGCTGCAAGGGTGCAGTCAGTTGCTCCACCTTCGTCTTGAATCGATCCCGCTCATCTGGTAAGTAGGTTACCCCTAGCGTTGCTCCAGCCGCGTGTAATTGGCGGGCAATGCCCCAGGCAATCGATCGATCGTTGGCAATCCCGGTCACAAGGGCTTTTTTGTTGGTCAGATCCAGCATAGTATCAAGTCTCGAAACAAGTGCGGCAGAAACGGGGTCATCAGCAATAG
>CAZONZ010000580.1:0-2394 GCA_964581005.1 uncultured bacterium | reverse complement strand
GATTACTTAAGGGATTAGTACGTCAGGATGTGTTGATGATCGAAGAAGAACAACAAGCTTATCAACAGGATCCCGATCACCGAGGTGTGGAGCTGAATCGAACGATCGGCGCAGTTCAGAAATTAATTCGATCTCAGAGCTCCAAAGTCAGGCACGATTGAGCATGGAATAAGCAACCTTCGAAGCATGGTGAATATCGTCAACCAATAAATCATTGCAATCCACAACTATCCTGATTGCTTTACCTTCACTGAAGAAGAAACCGACAGATTGATTCGGAGGATGAAATTTAGGGCGAGGCAGTTTGATATCAGTCTCTGCAATACCATTTCGCCTCGCCAACTCTAACACCAACTCAACCTCTTGATCAAATGTATCTAGATTCATCCCCATATAGTCAGGCAACGTAAGAATAAATGCCAACATGTCAAACTGAATCCTGTCATCTACCTGGAAAAAGAGATCTTTTGTCTTGAGAAAGACGTCTGCGATTGTTAGACGTGATTGTTTAGAACCAGGAATCAGCTTATGATGGTTTTCCCATGCGTCTCCTCTTTTGTCTAACTCATTAAGAAAATTTTTCATGGCTTGGTTGGAAAGATGAGGGTGGGAAAACGAGAGACCTGTGCTATTGCCCGAAACTCCAGTCATGGATAAAGGCCTCGACGAATGGTAATAGCTCTCTGTGAAGTATGCATTCACAATACCAGAAAAGACGTCAGGGATAGGATGGCAGAAATACTTGCCATAAATTAACATGATTTCTAAGAGCAAGTCTCGGTGAATAAATGCACTATAGATCATCGGGAGCATCTGGTACTCTATCCGGAAGCAATATGCGCTTTGCAGCATTTCGATGGAATCACAAATAGAGAGGCGAGGCTCCTTAACAGATATAGAAAGCAAGTTCCTCTTGAATTCTAAAATAGAGTCTTTCCACCAATAGATACAATCATCTCTATTCCAAGCCAACACCTGAGTGTTATATTCAGACAAAATCATGTGAGCAATAGACAAGCCGTCTGGAAGTATTGCGTCATCATCTCCCATAAAAAAAATGTATTGACCTTCTGCATGGCTTAGACCTTTCTCCCAGTTTTCCGACATTGTCAAACGATCTTCTGAGTAGAAATATTTTACCCGTGAATCATCAAAAGACTTGACGACATCCTCTGTCTCTTTTGAGCTCTTATTATCCACAACAACAAGCTCAAAATCAGGATAAATCTGATCCAAGACAGTTCGAATGGAATACCCGAGAGTTTGATGCCTTTGACGGGTGGGAATGATAATTGAGAAAAATGGGGATGGCATGGGCGAAACAACTCTATTCTGACCGAAAATAGTGTATCACACTCTTGGCTTTCTGGCAACGAGAGGCAGAGGCTTTACTCAACATATACTTAATATCTGTCTAATGTATACCGTGTTGTCACCTAAACTACGACCAGCTTGTCCTTGACCTGAGCTTGCAGTAGCCCTATCCCAACGCAGCCGCAATATATCAGCCACCAAAAGTCAATCTCCCTACCAAGATCTTTCCCGTCAGGCACATTTTGAGTTTCATTTTACTCTCCTATCGCTCCCTTTCCAGGGCTAGGTTAAGGATCTCTGCTATGGAAAAGGGATAACAAACCTGTTAATAGGATCTAGATCACCAAGTTGTGGAGTGCAATTGTGAGCTCAGCGAAGTCCAGAAATTGATTCGACCTCAAGCATCCGAGGCAGCTCCCGTTAAGGTCGATTAAGCAATGAGTAGGCAACTTTGGAGGCTTGATAAATGTTATTCACTGGCAGAGAATCACAATCCACGACTAGATTAACTGCTCTATCTTGACTAAAGGCAAAACCGATGAATCGGCACGGAGGATCAAACTTGGGACTAGGTAATATAATATCAGACTCTGCGATGCCATTCCTTCTAACCAACTCCACTTCCTGATCGAAGGTCTTTGGATCCATCCCGAGACAATCAGTGAAGTGAGAGAATGAACTGTAGCATGTCAAACTCAATCCTGTGATCTCCGGGAAAGAGAAGATCTTTCGTCTTAAGAAACACATCAGCGATCTTTAGTTGACCTTGTTTGGCACCACGGACTAACTTAGGGTGATTCTCTCCGTCACTTCCCTGTCTAGCTAAATCCTCAAGAAAACTCTTCATAGCCTGATCAGAAAGGTGGGGGAAAGCAAAAGATTGTCCCGTACTTCTGCCTGAGAGTCCAGCCATGGATAGGTGTCTAGTGGAAAAATAGTAATTCTCTGTAAAATAGGCGTTTACAATTCCAGAGAAAACGTCAGGAACAGGGTGGCAAAAATATTTGCCATGGACTAGCATGATCTGTAGGATTAGATCTCGGCTCACAAAGGCACTATAGATCATTGTGAGAATCCGGT
>CAZONZ010000579.1:0-2395 GCA_964581005.1 uncultured bacterium | reverse complement strand
AGGGGGTTCTGTCGCTAGAAATGTAAAGTTTTATATCGAGACGCAACACTTCTGGCAGTAAACCTGTGGTGCGCGTCTAAATCTGGGATCGAAACCCAACTAGTCTGATCATGCGATAACCAGGCTTGATCCATCAAGTGTTGAGCATAGATCCCGTTTTGAAGATTGGGTTCTAGGTGCTGACCTGTGCGGATACAGTGGATCCAATGGGTCACGACTCGCATAAACGGGGCCTGCCGCCCATCAGGATAGGTTCGCTCAAACTGAAAATCCAACGGGATCGGGAGATGCTGCAGATCTTGACCAGGACGAGCAGCTTGTAAATGAAAGCCGTGAATATAATCCTTCAAATTTCCACTACCTAATATAAATGTGCCTTGATCCCCGTAAATCTCTAGCCAGTGTCCTCGACCTGCATATGTGACAGCGCTTAAACTAATCTGGATCGGGATCCCGTTTTTTAGGATCAGAATCATGTGACAGGTATCATCCGATGTGACGGGTTTCGCTTCACTGGTTTGGGGATCGATCAGAGTTGGGATCCGGGTTGAGAGTTGAGCCGTCAATCGATCAATGGGGCCAAACAACCAGGCCATCATGTCAAAAGCATGAGAACCCATCGCACCTAACGCCCCTCCCCCCAGGTGACGCTGAGCATACCAGTTCCAGGGACGACTCGGATCAGCCCTACTTTGGACTTGCCAGGTATGGTTCACGGAGCGAATGGATCCCAGCCATCCTTCATCCAGTAATCGTTTCAGATATTGCCACTCCGGGACAAAGCGAAATTCAAAATCCGGGGTCACGATCAGTGATTGACGATAAGCCAGCTGATCGAGTTGCAAGGCTTGGCCCACATTCAAGGTGATCGGCTTTTCCAGCAACACATGTTTGCCTGCTAATAAAGCCTGCTGAGCCATCTCGAAATGGACATGGGGAGGAGTTGCGATCGTTACGCCCTGGATCGCAGGATCTGCTAGAAGATCGTCAAGTTGATCGTAAACCTTCGGAATTTCAAAATCTTTAGCGACGTCTACTGCCTTGGCCCGATCAGGGTGATAGACAGCAGCAACTCTCGCGTCTGGATGGGCTTGGAGTCCAGGGATATGAACTTTGCGACCAAACCCCGTTCCGAGAACAGCAACCTGTACGGGATCGGGAGCCACGGATGGGTGATGGAGATCAAACATGAGAATCAGCAAACGATAGGATCAACCTGACACTAAGCAGGGGAACTCTCTCTAGAATAACCTCCCATGACTCCCTCCTAAACCCCTTGATCACCTTAGCCTCAATTCAAGGGGCGGATCACACCGTAGCCTCCATGATTTCGCTCATAGATCACATTGATCTCACAGGTCTCAGCATTACGGAATACGTAGAAATCGTGATCCACAAGCTCCAATTGATGCAAGGCTTCAGCAACGGTCATCGGTGGCATCGCAAAATACTTGGTCCGCACCACTTCTGGCGGCAACTCAGCCTCTCGCTTAGGATCCAGAGGCTCGATTGGATCCTGTTGGACCACAGCCACTGAAGTTTTGGGGGCATGTTTGCTTTTGTAAACCCCGTTCCGCTCTTTGAACTTGCGCAACTGGCGGGTGATCTTGTCAGCCACCCGATCCACACTGGCGTACATATCCCCACTGCTCTCTTCAGCGCGGATCACCGTTCCATTGGCATAGATCGTGACCTCTGCCGATTGGGAATCGCTAATGCGAGGATTGCGGGCCACCGATAAATTGATATCCACCTCACTCGTGATCTGGGCAAAATGACTCACAGCCCGTTCAATCTTTTCACTAACGTATTCGCGCATCGCGTCGGTAATATCGATGTTTTTACCCTGAATCACAAGCTTCGTCATAGGGCGTCTCCCAGACATGATCGGTAACGTGAGTTGCTTAGATTAGCCAAAATTGAGCTGAGTGATCCAGCTCTAGGGTCATGTCCGTGCAATTTGTTGTCAAAACCAGATGCAAATGCGATCGATTCGATGGACACTAAACCATCACTCAGCCTTATGGATCTAATCCCAAACCGGGTTTTGGGCTAGAACACTCAATCCATTTCCAAGGATCGTCAATGGTACGATACCTCCTTAGTGGGTTGGTTGAACATGATTGAGCTTCTATCTAAGCTTAACCCTACATTAACACCAACTTGTAGAAACGATCATCCCACGCTCAGGCAATGCAAAATTTCTTAATAGGTCAAATTTGGCTAGATCCGATACAGGTTGAGCTTTCAGACCCCGAAGATCGGGAACTTGACTCAAATCGCAACCAAACTGTTCATATTCAAACTCATCTGCTGCGTTAAGGTAAACGAAAAAGGATCTCTTGACTCAAAAGAATACATAAAGAATCTTATACTTGAGTTCGCCTCAGATCTT
>CAZONZ010000578.1:0-2397 GCA_964581005.1 uncultured bacterium | reverse complement strand
AGCTCTCATGCCAGCTAAAGACATCTATCACGACACGGTCAGAGCCGCACTGGTCAAGGACAACTGGACCATCACTCACGATCCCCTCAGACTCAAGCTCCGCAAAGGGCGAAGTCTGTTTGTCGATCTGGGTGCTGAGCGCTTACTCGCGGCAGAGAGAGGAACTGAGCGCATTGCCGTCGAGGTCAAGAGCTTCATCAAGGCCTCGGCGATGCAAGATCTGGAAGAAGCCCTGGGTCAGTTTATCCTCTACTCCCAACTTCTCAACCGCTACGAGCCCCAGCGAATTCTTTATCTGGCTGTTCCAGAAGACATTCGCAAGACCGTGTTTGAGGAAGAGGCTGGAGAGATCTTGATCGAGAATGGACTTATCCGACTTGTCACCTTCGATCCTATAGAGGAGGTCATTGTCCAATGGAGTCCCTGAGAGACCGCTACCGTGCCCTGATCGTGAAGCTATTCCAAGACTACATTGATTTCCTGGGGGGGGAGGAAGGGATACAACTTGAGCTAGTCGTTGACTCAGACCACGATCGCTATCTCATTGTGGAAACAGGGTGGCAGAATGGCTACCGCATCTATGGCACGTTCCTCCACCTCGACATCATTGGAGAGAAGGTCTGGATTCAGCATGACGGTACAGAAGACGGAATTGCCTACGAGCTGGAAGCCGCAGGGATCCCCAAAGAGCATATAGTTCTAGCCTTCAAACCGGCCTCGCTGAGACAGTTCACAGGGTACGCTGTCTCCTGAGCCCAGGAGAACGGTGAGAGATAAACCTGACTGCTGAGACTAGGTGACCTACCCACCGTATCAACCGGATCAAGGCCGAGGCGAGACAACTGTGTTGTGCCCTGATCCTGGCTGAATGATCTGGGGTCGTTCAATCGACGGGAGATCCCAGTCATGCCAGTTACCAAGCAACCCCTCACCACCGAAGCTCGACAGCAGCGAATCGCTCAGTATCAGCAACGGATCCAGACTCTCAAGGCTACTTTCGATGCTCTGCCTGAGAATGGAGCTGGATCAGCTTACGGTCAGATCCTGGAGGAGATCTATGATCTGAAGTACCGGATCCGGCAGTTAGAAGAGTAAGGTCGTCCTACATGCTCTTTCTGTAGGAACTTCCCCCTAGAGATCAATGATGATTAGCTATGCTATGAAGTCAAGCAACACTATAGCAATCAGTCGTGATTCATGAGATCGGTGAGATTACTTTTCTTGGTAGCCAGGAGCTTGAGCCTGCTTGAGTCTTCCACCTGATGTCTGATTGATATACTATAAACAGTAATGTCAACACGTGGAGAACAATTTAGGCTCATTTTAGTAATAACCCTCAAATCGTAAAGGAATATGTCAATGCTGGTAATCCGAAGAAAAGGAAGGAATTCTGAAAGAAATCTCTACATTTACAGCAAGGGCATAGGCTCTAACCGCAGATTTTTCGCCTCTGACAATCGACCTTGGTTAACTGATATACAAAGCCTGCTATCTAGGTTGTTTTTAGTTTGCTTGGCTTCTTACAGCCCTTTGGTGAATTGATTGGCACACCCCATTCCGTTTCCCATGAGGGCGAGGAGATTAAGCCCGTACTTGATAGTCGGCGAAAAGGCTGTATTGTGGATTATTAATGGGCACTTCGACAAATACCTGATTATTGAGAATCAGCTCCGGTTGCTGAGAATCGCTAACAAAGAAATCAGCTATTCAGAGTTCAAGTTCTTTGAAGTCCGAATTAATCGAAGTGCCCTAATGACTCATAAGCTTCAGCAATATCCTGTACATTTAATTGCTTATAAGTTTTTCCTGGCTGGATCTACTATGATAATTTCTAACGATAGAAATCAGCGAAAAATTGAGTCTTTGTTAGCAAGAAGATCAATTCAGTAGACACCTAAAAGGCCTCACCCGTCATCAGGGAAAGCGCTAGATCATCCTCCTCTCAGTTTCCAGTAACCTGACAACTGCATTGATGAAAGTCTGGATCCTGACAGACCAGACCAGTAATGACTAATTGAGCATTTGCCTGATCTGATTCACGGTTTGGCGAAGCAAATCCTTAAATTCTTCGAAGTGCTCTCATGATGAATGTCGTGAGCGGCTAGATCTCTGGGCCTGAGGATCCCAACCTCTCGTGCAAGATTAAGGATCTGCTGACGTGTCGATAGCTTAGATTCAGTCATGAGTAGTTGTGCAGAAGGCTACTCCCTTTCCAGTGTAGAATTAGACATAGATATAGAGGGCGATGCATGAATAGGTCAGATCAACTCAGTGCAAAACGTTTTGAAGAAAAAGAATGGCAAAAATTGTTTTACCAGCATCAACAACAATACATTAGAAGGCCAGGGTAAGCTCACCTAAAAGCGTATTATTAAATACAGAAGTATTGGGCGCATT
>CAZONZ010000577.1:0-2409 GCA_964581005.1 uncultured bacterium | reverse complement strand
CATCCCTCCGTTATCAGGAGCACCTAGGATCCCAGGATCTCTTGAGTGTCGCAAGCCGATCGCTGGGTTAGGTTAGACTAGATGGCTGTTCTCAAGGGTGGTGATCATGACGCTGGCCCAGGAACCTGGATCTAAGGTTGAATCAGAGCTGATGCTTCTGCCCATGCGCATTCAAAGTGAGGAGCCACCTTTGGAAACCGATCGGCATTTGCGCCAGATCATTCTGTTGCTGGAGTGTCTAGCCTGGATCTGGCGAAATCGGACTGACTACTATGCTGCTGGGAACTTGACAATCTATTTCAGCCCCAGGCAGATCAAAACTCAAGATTTCCGAGGCCCCGATTTCTTTGTTGTCCTGGGAACCGAAAATCGATCCCGTGATAGTTGGGTGGTCTGGGCCGAAGACGGCAAATATCCGAATGTGATTGTCGAGTTGTTGTCAGAAAGTACCGAAAAAAAGGATCGAACCCTCAAAAAGCAAATTTATCAAGATACCTTTCGGACACCAGAGTACTTTTGGTTCGATCCGAGGACATTAGAGTTGGTGGGCTGGATCTTGATGGGTGGAGTGTATCAACCGATCGAGCCCAATGCCTCAGGATATTTGTGGAGCCAGCAGTTGGAACTGTATCTGGGAGTCCATAACGATCAGCTCCGCTATTTTGAGCCGTCAGGAACGTTAGTGCCAACCCCACAAGAAGCAGCCGCAGCCGGACAAGTGGAACGAGAGCAAGCGCTTCAAGAACGAGAGCAAGCTTTTCAGGATCGAGAGCAAGCTTTTCAGGATCGGGATCAGGCCCTGCAGGATCGGGCTCAAGCGCTTCAGGATCGAGATCGCCTAGCCGCACGATTACGGGAACTGGGTCTGGATCCCGAAGTTGGCTAAGAGGGGAACCTTGGTGAGTTACAGCGAACCCCTATGTTGCCCCTCCCAAACCTACCCATCACGATCCTTCAGATCCTACGAGCAGCGTTTCCTAGAGGAGCGTTAGTCCAAAAAACTGGTGGCGTCAAAACCATATTACGAAGCGACAGGGTTACTCAACATAAATTTACAATGCGTAGCAGAATCGAATCCTCAGATTGGCCCGTTCCAGGATCCCTTGAGGTGGTAAAGTCTTAAATGATTGTGGGAGGTCAGTTTGGTTTACTTGTCCAGATCAGCTCTGCCCCTTCCCGATCATGAGTGATGACTTCGGACGGTTGAGCGGATCTACGTTGCCGAAGCTCTCCGCTTCACTAGGTTAATGAGCAACCTCTGAGATTCACTCACCCAGAAGCTTTTGGATCTTGCCCTTTGGTGGTTATGGCTCGAACATTCCAGCTACTCCCGAACCATTTTGAGGCGTTAGGGGTTTCATCTCCTTTGATCTCATCGGAGCGGGATCTCCCTTTGATTGAAGCCACGTCGGTTGGTGTTGATGCTGTTGATGTTGAGGAATCGGCTTTAAGGATTGAGGCTGTGGATGGAGTGATCCCAATCGATAATCTCCCTGAATCTGAATCCAAGCTAGACCCGCCATCGACGGGTTCCAAGCCACAGCCTGCCCAACGATCGACCTACCAGGATCTTCATGATGGGTTGATGTGGATCACGATTGGCTTGAGTGTGGTGATCGGCATCTGTGTGGCCTTGACCTATTCTCCATCGGTGGCGTTGAATTATGGGATCGGGGCTGCAGGTGGTGTTGTCTATCTGCGGATGTTGGGTCGAGCTGTCTCGAACTTGGGCAAAGGTCAGCAGCGCTTGGGACTCAGCCGCTTGGCCGTGTTTGTGGGCTTGATCTTGCTGGCCGCTCAGGTGGATTCCCTCCAGGTGCTACCGATCTTTTTCGGGTTTATGACCTACAAAGCCACACTGGTGATCCAAGTCATCCAGGTTTTTCTGCCCTCTTCCAGCTCCCGTTCTCAGTGAGAGGATCATGGTTCATTTGGATTGGTTGTCGTCTTCCCCATTACTCGCCGAACTTGAAGTGGGTAGCCAGTTCTATTGGCATATTGGCAAACTCACCGTGCATGGCCAGGTGTTGCTCAGTAGCTGGATCGCTATTGGGATCATCGTGGTGCTTGCCGTTGTTGGTACTCGTCGGTTGGAGCGGGTTCCCTCCGGAACTCAAAACTTGATGGAGTATGGACTGGAGTTTTTGCAAGGGATTGCCAAAGGTCAGATCGGGGAGAAGGAGTATCGCCCTTGGGTTCCCTATGTCGGTACCCTGTTCTTGTTCATCTTTGTGTCGAACTGGATGGGCAACCTGTTCCCCTGGAAACTGATCGAACTGCCAGCCGGGGAACTGGCTTCTCCAACCAATGACATCAACACAACAGCAGGGTTAGCGTTGTTGACCACAGTGGTTTACTTTTACGCTGGCCTGAATAAGTCAGGGTTGGGTTACTTCAAGAGTTTTATTG
>CAZONZ010000576.1:0-2420 GCA_964581005.1 uncultured bacterium | reverse complement strand
AGGAGACCTCTTCATTCTTGATGGTCAGAAAATCCTAGTCGCCGACATGGGTGAGGCATTCCTCAGCGACTATGGCCGACAGGACCGCAGATTGCGGGTGGTTTACGATAATGGCACCGAGAGTGACCTGCTTCTACGATCACTTCAGCGTGCTCTAAATAAAGACAAAGCTAGCCGCCGCATCACCAACCCAGATCTAGGCCCGCTATTTTCTAAGGAAGAGTCCCAAGACGATGTGCCAACAGGATTTATCTACGTCTTGAGGAGTAAGTCAGACCATCCATTCATCGCTGAGAACCGATCCGTCATCCACAAAATTGGGGTTACCAGCGGTGACGTAAAGAAGCGGGTAGCCAACGCTAAGAAAGACCCCACCTACCTGCTGGCGGATGTCGAGATCGTCACCACCTTCAAGCTGACAAACATCAACCCGACGAAACTCGAGAACTTGCTGCACAGATTCTTTGAAAGCGCTCGCCTAGACCTGGAACTAATGGATCGGTTCGGCACACCCGTACATCCTAGGGAGTGGTTCCTTGTTCCCCTAGAGGTTATTGAGGAAGTTGTCGAGAAAATTCAAGCAGGAAATCTAGACCAATGCCAATACGATCCTGAAACAGCCACCCTCAATGGAATTTAGTCATAACCGGGAAGGAAAAATCAACTACGCCGCCTCCACGGGTTGATGATGAAGCTGCATGAGTTGCTGTGCCGCCAGAGTCTCTACCGCATAGGTGCGCCCATCTAGATCCACAAACTCAACCTCAAAGACCTGATCGCCATAGTCCTCAACGATCGTTCCCACCTGACCTCGCTTGAGGCTGGCCTTGGGATAATCCTCGATGAGAGCAACAACATCCAGGAGCTTCATGATGGGCCTCAGTCACAGCACATAGCAGGTCACCAAGCGAGGAAAGTCCTCGGTGTGGCGAATGATCCAGACACTTCTGATTATGGCTTGCTTATCCTCCCGAGCGTAGGGGAAGTCCAGTCGGTACTTCTGCCCCTGGAGGTTCCGATCGATGACCTCCACGTCTCTAGTCTGGATCGCCTCTCGCAGAGCTATCTCCAGTTCCTCAGCATCCTGTTGCCCCATCCCCAACGCCTCCCTGAAGACCCTGGCCTTGTTTCGGCCTTGGGAATGCTCTGGATTCAGACTGTACCCACCCAGCTTCAGGGGATCGATGTAAGCACGATCGGCATTTGGGAGCTTCACACCACCTCTACTTCTGCCGACTGAGGCTAACGTAGCTCTGCACAAGCTTGAGTCTATCTGAAGGAAGAGGGAGGGTGAGTGTCGGATCAGAGGAATCTAGTGGGCATCCACGGTCAGACCGAGGTGATCACCCCTGTTCCACTCTGGCTCTGTCCTGTCGACTGCGTAGGAACTCTGCAAAGTCCCTCACCTCATCCAGAGCGCTCTCCGACAACTCATCCAGCAGAGACAAGATCTGCACTCTCACCCCCACCGTCTCTCGAGCTGGAGTGATCAGAGACAGTTGCTCAGGCTTGGCGACCTCTACACCCACTGTTTGCATGAAAGACCCCTCATCCTCCTGAGAAGCCGGGATGAATCTTCCCTGATCGTCCAGCTTGACCCAGCTCCCAAAGAACTCCACCATGTAGGCCTCCCCCTGATCGAAGACCTCGACGATCGCTCCAGGGGTTCCAACCGGAAGAGTTCCACCCTCTGACAGGGGAAGCGGCTCCTTCAATTTCACAGAGTCAAACAGGTCAAATGGGCTCATCAGAGTCTCCTTAGGATGGGGACGAGTCACCTCGATGCGACAAGTCGCCGCTGGCGCGAACAGGAACAGCAGTGACAAAGCGGGCTATCTCTTCTCCGAAGCGCACGATCCAGACGGTGCGGATCTGGCGGGTCTGGCCCGAAGGTCCAGTGAGCTGGATATAGGCCCGGTAGAGATCTCCATACGCATTCTGGCCTTGAGGCTGGAGTTGGTCGAGGGCAACTTCGGACAGGATGGCTGAGCGGAGCTCCTCTGGAGTCGAGAAGCCCATGATGTTGCGCCAGAAGTTCTGCTTATCTCCTCCCTGACCCGTAGGAGTAGAGAAATTGAGCAGATAACCAGCCTTGGCCATCGGAAACTCAAAGCGAGCAATAGTCATGAGGGGATCTCCAAGCCTCTCTGGTGCTGGTGTGCAGACCCGTATCTACTCCAAAGTGTGTCACCAACAGGGATCCACGGTCATGCTGCAGGCAGATCGAATCCACCTAGATTCATCCACGGTCTATGGACCGCCGCACTTGACCACTCTGCCAAGATCCCCGATGGTAGTCCTCACAGATTGGATCCAATCCACCGCCAACAGATATGGATCAGTCAAGGCCGCAGAACCCCTAGAACAAAGTCAATCAAGCTCGCAATTCTTAACACGAGTTGGGTAAGGTCTCAAAAGTA
>CAZONZ010000575.1:0-2420 GCA_964581005.1 uncultured bacterium | reverse complement strand
TGATAAACTGAATCCATGCGTGAGTCCTCCAGCAGGATCCGCTTACAAAAAACAATCGATTGTTCGTTTGCGCAACTCAATCCATGACCTTATCCATTTCACCCAACGGTATCCGCCAGAAGTCCATCAATACCGAAACCAAAGCTCCGGTTTCGGAAGAGGAAATGCGGCAAGCAGTGCGAACCTTGCTCCTTGGTTTAGGAGAAGACCCTGATCGGGAAGGTCTGCGCGGCACTCCAAATCGTGTGGTTCAAGCTCTCAAGTTTTTGACTTCCGGCTATCAACAATCGTTGGATGAACTGCTCAACGGAGCCGTGTTTCACGAAGATACAAACGAAATGGTTCTGGTGCGTGACATTGACTTGTTCAGCTCCTGTGAACACCATATCCTGCCCATTTTAGGGGTTGCCCATGTTGCCTATATTCCTAACGGCAAAGTGATCGGCCTGTCGAAAATTGCCCGCATTTGCGAAATGTATGCCCGTCGATTGCAGGTGCAAGAACGGCTGACCCAACAAATTGCTGATGCCTTACAGGGGTTATTGAAGCCGCGAGGAGTTGCTGTAGTGGTGGAGGCAACGCATATGTGCATGGTGATGCGCGGAGTTCAAAAACCTGGATCCTGGACAGTAACCAGTTCAATGCAAGGGGTGTTTGCAGAGGATTCCCGTACCCGTGAGGAGTTCATGAACTTGATTCGCCATAGACCCTCTTTCCACTAGTATTTGCCTTGACATGGAAACCATACCCCATTCACTTCCTCCAAAGCTGGAACATATTGTCCAAAAGTTCCAGAAAATTAAGGAACCGAAGCGTCGCTATGAATACTTACTTTCCTTTGCTAAGCGTGTTCCACCGTTACTGGATATAGACAGGACTCCTGCAAACCGAGTGCCAGGATGTGTATCGCAAGTTTACCTTGCTGCTTCACTCCAGGAGGGTAAGATTGTCTACTGTGCCGATGCCGATGCTCAAATCCCCAAAGGTTTGGTAGGCTTTTTGATGGAAGGACTGAATGGGGTGACACCAGAAGAAGTCATACATCTTCCACCCGACTTCATTCAGAGAACTGGGTTAAATGTGAGCCTTACGCCATCTCGCAGCAACGGGTTCTACAACATTTTTCTGTCAATGAAGCAACGGGCGATCATCCTTATATCCTCTGACTAAATGTGACTCTCGTTGGTTGATCTGTATATCCAGTTCAAACCATCAGGTTTTGCTCCGACACTGACCGCGACACTGACTACAGATCCCAAAGGATTCCCAGGTATGGAAGAGGACTTGGAAATCATAGAGATTCTTGGTTGGGAGATTAGGAATAGCCCTAACTTGATCATCTACCGCGATCAGAGTCGATTCTCCACAATGCACACAGGTAAGATATCCTCTCCCAGGCTGGACTAGGCTATGAAGTGCTTCTCCCGCTGCAGAGATTTTGCTGTGGATCACCCCCTCACGCTTGAGAGCCTCCAGTGATCGATACACCGTAGCTAGCCCTAGCCCCACGCCCTCCCTGCGCAACTGTTTGAATGACCCGACTGCCAGTAGAGAGTGGGTTACCAGAAAATCCAAAAGCGTCTGATCCAAAGTTGGAGGACAACATCTTAGAGCTGGTAGAGGCTCAGACCTTGCTATTGCTGGATCGAGGCTTTTATCATTTTTCCTGTTGGCAGCAGTTAATCGACCAAGGAGTCCACATCATCACCCGGCTGAAAAAAGGTGCAGCGATTCAAGTTGAGCAGTTTTTTTCAGACAGCTATGCCTTGCGTGACCGAAAAGTTCGTTTGGGCTCAGGCACCCAGAAAACCCCGTTCATCACCCTACGGTTGGTGGAGATCCGCAGTGGAAAGAGCTGGCACTCCTATTTGACGTCTGTGTTAGAGCCTGAGGTTTTACCTCCCTATGTGGTGGCAGACTTATATCGTCAGCGCTGGCGGATAGAAGAAGTGTTCAACACGGTGAAGCGGTTGTTGGGACTGAGCTATCTGTGGACAGGCTCGTGGAATGGGATTGAGTTGCAGTTGTGGGGAACTTGGCTGTTTTATGGGGTGTTAGTGGATTGAGGAGATGCGGTAGCGGATGAGCTAGCTTTGCCATTTGACAGAATCTCGCTGGAGATGATGTATCGGGGTCTGTATCACTTTCACGTGGCCCGCCAGAAAGGGTTGGCAGACAATCCGATCCATTATTTTGCAGCACCAGAGAATCGAGATTTGGGCATAGTCAAACAGCAGAGAAACCCCAGAGTCCGATTAATCGTCGCTCCCTACCCAGACAAGCAGCGAGGTACAGAGGAGTTCTTCTTCCGACCATCCCCTCAAACTCCCTTGACAACTGCCTTGCAGCCTTAACTTGTCACCAATGGGGCAAGCCCAGCTTTGGGTCAGCCCAACAGACACTGCCCTCCTCCGTGTCGT
>CAZONZ010000574.1:0-2429 GCA_964581005.1 uncultured bacterium | reverse complement strand
GCTTCTCTGTCCGAATCCGATCACCAAAGTTTAGACCTGTGCCAACTGCAGCTGGCAGCTCATCAGGCTGTTGTTGGAACTTGACCCAAACAGGACTGCCCACGATCTCAACCACTTCAGCATCGGGATCGGTTGGAGACTGAGCAACAGCAACGGAAAGGAGACTTGATCCAACCCAACTCAGGCTGACTAGGCTGACCGCTGTAACCCATCGCAAGCAGTTGGCTAAATTGAATTTGAGATGTCTGTTTTGAGCAACGGGATCGATGCTTTTGGAGGACATAGGAATGGGGATTGTAGGGGTTTCTGCTCTATGATCAGTGAGGATCATCACGCTAGACCATCCTTAATGCTGCTGGCTTCTCAAGAGTAACATTTCCTCGATCTCAAGCCTTTTCCCGATACGCTTTAAGATCAAAGCCATCACTCTGAATGGGTGGGAATGTTCTTGATCCATTCACCCTTTTGCACTCTAGACGTTTGATACGGATTCCTATGAGCTCTTCTCAGCCTAATCCTGCTCTCTATTTTGACCACAGCGCTACCACTCCCCCACGACCTGAAGTGATCGAAGCGATGCACGAGGCCATGATCTCGGCCTGGGGAAATCCCTCTAGTTTGCATCAGTGGGGCCAGCGGGCGGCCATGGCTATGGAGATCGCTCGTCAACAGGTTGCGGATTTGATCGGAGCTGAGGCGGATCAGATTATTTTTACGTCTGGGGGTACGGAAGCGAATAACTTGGCTCTTTTGGGACTGGCCCAGCAGTATCCTCAACCGCAGCACCTGATCATTTCCAGTGTTGAACACTCATCGGTGAAGCATGTTGCTCGACAGTTAGAGCAAACGGGTTGGCAGATCACCCGCTTACCTGTCAATGCTGAAGGTGTGGTCAATCCGTCCGATCTGCGAGCTGCTGTGCAACCCAATACGGTTCTGGTTTCAGTCCTGCAGGGTCAAAATGAAGTGGGTGCTCTGCAACCGATCCAAATCCTTGCCGATCAGTCTCATGCTGCAGGGATCCGCTTTCACAGTGACTGTGTTCAAACGGTGGGTCGTCTGCCAATCTCGGTGACGGCACTGGGGGTTGATCTGCTTTCCCTCTCCGGCCATAAACTCTATGGTCCTCAGGGGGTGGGGGCACTCTATCTACGATCGGGGGTCAAACTCAATCCCATTGTGCAAGGTGGTGGGCAAGAACGACAGCTACGATCGGGAACTCAAGCCTTACCTGCGATCGTGGGTCTGGGGGTAGCTGCAGCCTTAGCGCAACGAGAATTAGCGTTAGAGACCCAACGACTCCGAGCCCTTCAGCGTCGAATGATCCAATCGCTTGCGGATCTGCCGCATCTGAGTTTGACGGGGCCTCAAGACCTAGAACAGCGACTGCCGCACCACTTGAGCTACTGTATGGCAGGGATCACGGGAACCTCGATCGTCCAGCAGATGGATCGAGCTGGGATTGGGATCAGTGCTGGGTCGGCTTGCCATCGAGGGCAATTAACGCCCAGTTCTGTATTGTTAGCGATGGGATACTCTGCCGAACACGCCTTAGGATCAATTCGGATCAGTTTCGGCAAAGCTACAACCTCAGAAGCGATCGATTATGCCGCAACAACCTTACGACAGATCTTGACCCCATTGGCAAGTTCTGTAAGTTAAGGTAAGGGTTGAGTACACGGGGGGGCTGTGATGACTGAGAAAAGTCCGTACCAGGTATTAGGGATCAGTGAAGACGCCTCCTTTGAAGAGGTTCAGGCGGCCAAACAACGGCTGCTGGACGAATCTATGCCGGACGAACGCCAACAGGAGCGGATCGAGCAGGCCTACGACATGATCTTGATGCAACGCCTGCGTCTGCGCAAAGAAGGCAAGATCGCCGTCCCCGATCGAATTCGTTATGCTGAGCCTGCCGTTGCAGCTAACCCAGCAGTCCTCCCTCCCCCCAGCCGCAAACCTCACCCTTGGGCTGCCTGGATCGAGCGTTGGATCGATACACCCAACTGGACGGATATCTGGCTCCCCTTGGGAATCTTTGGGGGCCTCGCCCTCTGGGTCCACGTTCAAGGCTCAGACAGCCCCTCGCTCCAACTCGGATTAGGACTCTTGGTATCGATCTATTTCCTCTACCGCAAAGAACGCCGCTTTTTACGATCGGTTGCTCTAGGGTTTCTGGGCTTGCTTGTGGGGGGTGCGATCGCCTATGGTATTACCTCAGCGGTTGCAGGGCCTGAACCTGGAGCGATCTGGTTGGCAGGGATCACGTTGATTGTGATGTGGATCGTGACGTCGTATTTCCGTTAAGTCTTCAACCTATAAGTTTTCAACAGAGGTCTGGCTAGGGTGCAGATCCGGCTTCTGTGGTTGGGATCTCGGAGAGAATACTGAGGCGAACCAGTTGGCCATCTTGAAGGGGTTGGCTACTGCGG
>CAZONZ010000573.1:0-2429 GCA_964581005.1 uncultured bacterium | reverse complement strand
GAATCGTCGTGCTCGGAGGCAGACAGAACATTTTGATCTTGATCCTGGATTTGGACTCCAGCAACCTGAATGTCATACCAATGCTCAAACAGGTGATCCCGCCATTGGGTGAGACCTTTCGCAGGGGTGTAATCGTTGACGCGCATCCGATCGTAGTAGTCACTGATCGGGAAGTAGGCTCGCTCAGCATACTCCTGGACCATCCGCAGCGTGCTGAACTGAGGCGTATTCAACTGGATCGAGGCTTTCATCCGTTGAGTCCATTCACGGGGCAGACCATCTTGACCCCGATTGTAGAAGCTGGGAATCACTTCCTGTTCCAGCAGCTCGTAGAAAGCATTGGACTCCACTTGATCCTGGTAGTCTCGATCCTGGTATTCTTCGCCATGACCGATCGGCCAGCCGGTTCGGTGGTAATCGGCTTCATCCCACCAACCATCCAGAACACTCAGGTTTTGGCCCCCATTCATCGCGGCTTTCATCCCACTGGTGCCTGAGGCTTCACGGGGTCGGAGCGGATTGTTCAACCAAACATCAACACCCGCCACCATCAAACTGGTGACATAGGTATCGTAATCTTCAATAAACACGATCCGATGCCGCACCTCTGGCTGACGCGCAAACTGAACGATCTGCCGGATCAGCTCTTTGCCAGGATTATCTTTGGGGTGGGCTTTGCCTGCGAAAATCAATTGGATCGGATAGTTAGGATCGCTCAGCAGCTTGATCAGACGTTTGGGATCGTGGAGCAGCAGGGTTGCCCGTTTGTAGGTAGCAAAGCGGCGGGCAAATCCGATCGTCAAGATCTCTGGGTGTAGAACCTCCTGGGCTCGTTTGATCTCAGCGCTGGACATCCCACGATTGGCCAACTGTTGCTGCAACCGCTTGCGCACAAAGGTAACCAGTCGAGCTCGACTCCGCTCATGCGTCCGCCACAATTCCTCATCTGGGATTGTTTCTACCCGACCCCACAGCGGAGAGGAAGGAGCAGCATCAGACCAGTTAGGGCCAAGGTAGCGATCATAGAGAAGCTGATTATCTTCACCCACCCAAGTCCGCGGATGCACACCATTGGTGACCGACGTGATCGGAACCTCATCAATGGGAACCTCTTGCCATAGTTTCTGGAACATCCGCCGGGTTACGGCCCCATGCAGCTTACTAACCCCGTTCACAAAGCTGGCCATGTTGATCGCTAACACCGCCATACTAAAAGGCTCTTGAAAATCACCTGTGTTTTCCCGTCCCAGAGCCAGGAATTGCTCCCGTGAGAGTCCCAGCGGATGGTAGTAGGACCCAAAGTAGTAGTTAACAGTATCGGGATGGAACAGATCGATCCCAGCAGGCACAGGCGTATGGATGGTAAAGGTTTGGCTCGATCGGGCGACTTGATGGGCTTCAGCAAAACTGAGCTTCTCGTCCTGCATCAAGATCCGAATGCGCTCGATCGCTAGAAAGGCCGAATGCCCTTCATTCATATGGAAAACGGTGGGCTTGATTCCTAACGCTCGCAGGGCACGCACCCCCCCGATCCCCAACATGATCTCTTGGTGAATGCGCAGATCTTGATCCCCTCCGTAGAGTTCATCCGTAATATCTTGATCGTATTGATTATTAGGCTCAATGTTGGTATCTAGCAGATAGAGCGGAACCCGGCCTACATTCACGCGCCAGATCCGGGCAAACACTCGGCGGCTAGGATAATCGATCCAGATCCGCAACTCCGATCCGTCTGGATTGCGCTGTAACTCCAGGGGCATGTTAAAGAAATCATTGATCGGATAGCGTTCTTGCTGCCAGCCATCAGCATTCAGATATTGTCGGAAGTAGCCTTTCTGGTAGAGCAACCCTACACCCACCAACGGCAGACCCAGATCACTTGCAGCTTTGAGGTGATCCCCTGCGAGAACGCCCAACCCTCCAGAATAGATCGGGAGGCAATCGGTGAGGCCAAACTCAGCAGAGAAGTAAGCGTAGCATTCGTCCGGATGGGCTTGAGATCCTCGATACTTCTGGTACCAGGTGCTTGAATCCTGCAGATAATCCTTCAGTTGTTGGCTGGCTCGATCGAGGTGGGCTAAAAACCCTTGATCTTCAGCAAGTTCATAGAGGCGAGTTTGGCGGATCTGGCCGAGGAACTCAACCGGGTTGTGAGATACCGCATTCCAGAGCTCTAGATCCATGCGCCGGAAGAGGTTGATGGTCTCCACATTCCAGCTGAAATGAATGTTGTAAGCCAGATCTCGTAAAGGCTCCAGCTGTGGGGGCAGAAAAGGGGTAACCTTAAAAGTTCGTAAAGGCTTCATCCGATCCTGTCCTCCTAAATCCAGTTATTGTAGGGCTAGAGATACCCTAATCTCAATTGGCGGAGAACGTATCGAGTTTTACCATATATTTAGCTTCTGCCAGAAACCCCAGATCAGCTTGAC
>CAZONZ010000572.1:0-2434 GCA_964581005.1 uncultured bacterium | reverse complement strand
TATCAGGATCTTCCTAGAGATCCTACTCCTGAGGGACGAAAATTGATTGGAAAGCTTTACGAAGTCGGAGAAGAAAGATCAGTTGTTTCAGTTCTGGGGCCAGTTCAGGATCTTGGGTTAAAGTGGCTTCGATCTGGGCTTCTAGAGCTTGACGTTCTGTTGGAGTTAAGGGTTGATTGTCGAGAGCTGAATAACTTCGTAATGAGGGTTGAGCTCGGAGGATCTCTTCGGGAATCTCGTCAGCAGGAGGTAGGGCTTGAGCAGGTAGGATCCAACTCTGGCCAAGAACACTCACCCCTATGATCCCGCTGATCAAATAGATCAAAATGCGTTGCCATTGTCTTCCAGATGGAGGTAGCCCAGAGGCTGATCGGGGTGATCTTCCTACGCAGACCCCATCAACATACCATCGTCTAGCCAGAGTGTTTCTCATCACAGCTATCATCACGACATAACGGAATAGATGATCAGACCGACCATGCAGAACCAGCTCCCTAGCAACGTCACAACTCGATGGCTCAAGGATCTACAAAGGGTGCCTGTGATTGCGGTGATCCGTTCCAGCCAGGCGGAATTGGCTCTGACCTTAGCTCAGATAGCACTCCAGGCTGGGATCCATTCTATCGAGATCACGACGACCACACCTCACTTTATCGAGATCATTGCTCAGTTGCATCAGGACTATCCCGATCGGGTAATCGGCTTAGGGACTGTGCTCGATCGCAACAGTGCTCTGGCTGCTATTGAAGTTGGAGCCCAGTTTTTGATCGGCCCCATCACCATTCCAGAGGTGATTGAATTAGCGGATTACTATCCCATTACAGTGGTTCCTGGTGCATTAACTCCTCAAGAGATCTGGCAAGCATTTGCAGCAGGCGTCAGTGTTGTCAAAGTTTTCCCTGTGGTGAGTTTAGGTGGGCCAACCTACATTCGCCACCTCCTCAATCCTCTCCATTCCTGGCAGCTAATCCCGACTGGAGGTGTTACGATGGCGACGGCTAGAGACTATTTAGCAGCAGGAGCTGTTGCTGTGGCGATGGGGGGCGATCTATTCCCGCCCGCATGGATTGAAGTTCAGAATTGGGAAGGGATCAGACAACGGATTAGACATTTGCTGGCTCAGCTCTCCAGTCAGGATCTATGAAGAAGATCTATTTAGCTTCTTAGCTTCAGCAAAAACTTCAGGAGCGAACATGGCTTGCAGAGCTTCAAGCGGATAGGCCAAGATCTGGTAGTTGTGCCGCTTAGGTTATCTGTTGGGACGGGGGGCGGAACTGATCGCTGAGCAAACCAAAACGGTGGCGGGCACCTTGGGTCATAAGCGTAGTGCCGCTGCACGGACTTACGATCGCCTGATAGCATACACGCAACATGTCCGCGAAACCATGCCCCTACTGGCAATGGGGACGGAATCGGAAAACCTGGAACTGGCGATCGAGGAGATTAACCAGTATCCCCTGAAGCAAAATCCGATCGCCCGCCTCAACCGAGAATTTAAAGCAGGCATTAGCGATGAGCAGTTGGCAAAACTAGTCACATTTCTGCGGGAGCACGATGCCCTGCGTGTGATCAACCCAGAGGAACGACGAGAGGGCGCGCAGATTATCTGTTCGATGGGATTATTCGGAGGCTAGATTAGAGTCAAGTCAAGGGAGGACAAGATGCCATCCAATCTCTATGAAACCGATTTTTACGCCTGGACGTTAGAGCAGTCGAAGATGCTTAAAGAGGGAGATTTTAAGCATATTGATATTATCAATTTGGTGGAGGAAATTGAGTCTTTGGGAAAGCAGGAACGTCGAGAATTAGAAAGTCGCTTAGGCGTTTTAATTGGACACTTACTCAAATGGGACTACCAACCCAACCAGCGCAGTAAAAGCTGGAGAGCAACGATTCGTGAACAACGGCGGGCAGTCCAGAAGCTCATCAGCCAGAACCCTAGCCTCAAGCCCTATTTGATCGAGGCGATCGCCTCTGCTCACGAATCTGGATTGGATTTAGTAGTCAAGGAAACCCCTTTAGATTATGAAGACCTGCCCGAAAATTGCCCTTATACCTCCGAGCAACTGTTCGATCCTGACTTTCCGCCGCCAACTGACGGACTACCGTACCCAAAAAGGATGGCAAAATGGTTAAATTTTATGTCGATTCTGCTTTGATCGGTGTACCAACTAAAAAACAGAAAAAACAAAGGGAGCAAGGTGATACTGCTCCCCCCAATTACGAACAAGCGATCAAATGATCTAGACCTAAGATCACAATGATCGATCTATTGGTTCTAACAAAGCTGACTTTAACGATATCGTTAAAGAGAGATTGGATTATTCCAGATCACGGCGGTTGGGATTCCGAGCCGGATCATTGCTGAGGAAACCAAACACAAACAAACCCACAAAGAAGATCACAACAGCATAAACACTGATTTTCAGAGCCA